>CAZNCI010000001.1:0-30935 GCA_964571475.1 uncultured Saprospiraceae bacterium
CCATCGTTCTTGCAGCTCGCATACTTCTCATACCGGTAGCCCCGAAAAGAAGGTAGGTTTTGGTTTTGTCCAATTGGTTTACTTTTTTAGAAAATGTTCCATCAAGGACATTTATATTGATGGCTCCATCAAGCGTATTTTTTTCAAATTCGGCGGGTGTGCGCACATCTATTAAAACAGCATTGGACTGCTTCATCCGCTCTTTGAAGTCAATGACATCACTTTCTTTGAAGGGGGTATAATCATCCAGATTGATTTTATTCCCCTTTTCTACAATATCTTTGGGTTTGGGCGGAATGGCAGGAGCTGTTTTTTGGGCATTATTGATTGGCTCTTTACCCTCAGCGCCGGCAGCTGTATCATTGCCACATGAGAGCAATGAGATGGTAAATGTTATTGTAATTAACGTAATAGAAAACCATTTCATGAGATTATGTTTTAGTATTATTGTAAAATGAAGTAATATTGGTATTTTAAAATCACGCCCAAATGTACTCATTTTGTTTATAAAAAAAAAGAGAAGCCCTTTTGAAAAAGGCTTCTCCTGAACAAACACTCACCCAATTATATTTTTAAAAATCTCTAAGTTTTTGACTTTGAGACGTTCTTTTTTTCATTCATTCTATTGCAAAGATAATGAGGAATGAGTTTTTTTTTAGTATATAATTATATTAAAAGTGACTATTTAAATTACTATTAATTATTTTAATTAATCAGATAATCAATAAGTTATGTGTATTTTTTGTGACATTATTTCTAGGCGATTTTTTCACCCATTTTATGGGTTTCAGGTGACGAAAGGGTTAAAAATGGACATCAACTAATCTTATTTTTTTTCGTTTTCCTATTTTGATGGTTTTGTATTTAAATAAACGCCCAATTGCCCAGCCGGTAATGCCTGAAATAAGGCTAACACTTAGATCAAACTTGCTATATCGCGTATCAGGATTGCCGTCTGTTGAGTAACCGATTAATGCAAAAGCTGACCAGGCAATGCCAAAAGTATAAAGACTGGTCTCTATCGTTTTGGTGTAAGCCCTATTAAATCGCAACGCTTCAATATTCGACAATTGAATGAATTTTTCATCCATTTCAATTATATTCTCCTCTACCAGAAAATCACGAATAATATCCGTTGTCCATCCTTTTTGATTTTTCAACTTATATTGAATTTTATTTCCAATAAAAAATTTTTGAACTTTAGGTTTACCGTAAGTCTCAATTTGCATAAATTTTTGAGCCGATAGACTACTGGTCAATCCCAGGAAAAAGACGAATAAGGTAAGATGAATTATTTTCAGCATTGCAACAAATTATCAGTGAAAATAAAAAGGCAGTGCCTGGTTTAACACTGCCCTTTTATTACTTCACCGTTATTATATATTACTTAAATGGGTTTCCAAATTTTTTGTCACTTAAAAAGTTATTGTCCGTAAAGGTCTTCATATAAGCGACGAGTGCATTCTTTTCAACTTCTGACAACCCAAGGCGCTTAGGTTCATCATTTTGCTTTAGCCGGTCATCCAGATTCGGATTGTTTTGAATACCGGAGTTGTAATGTTCTACTACATCTTCCAGCGTTGCAAAACGACCGTCGTGCATATAAGGCGCGGAGAATTCAATATTCCTCAAAGGTGGCACCTTGAATTTACCTTTATCAGCAATATTTCCAGTGAATCCGTAAAGGCCAATATCTTCTGAAGTGACATCTAAGCCATTATTGGCTGTAGTCTCTACCGGAGTGGACATATCTGCACTATGGCAGGATGCACAATTTTCTAAAAATATTCTTTTACCCAGATTTTCCGTATCTGTAAATCCTGAAAAATCAACTTGAGGATTATTGTATTTATCCATCTCGTGATCAAACTTAGAGTCAGCAGAGACGAAAGAATTGACAAACTCCTGTACGGCGTCCAATACAATTTCTTTTGTTATTGTTTGATCGCCATAAGCCTTTCGGAATAAGACCTGATAATAATCAATATTGCTAACCTTATTTGCCAAATCATCCAAATTCATGCCCATTTCAATATTATCCTGAATGGTCATCGTGGATTGCTCCGCAACTGTTCCTGCCCTTTCATCCCAAAAGAATCTTGGTCGAACAATCGCGCCACCTACGAATGAACTGGATCCTCCATAATAGGTTGGAAAATTAACAACCGAAGCCAATGCCAGTGAATTTCGTTTGGTTTTCCGCCCTTCAAATCCATCACTTAGTGCTTTGTTATCCGCAAAAGCCAGTGATTGATCGTGGCAGGAAGCACATGATACTGAATTGTTTTTCGAGATTTTTTTATCATAAAACAAAACACGACCAAGGGTTGCTTTTGCATCGTCAATAGCAGGAGCTCTTAATCCTTTGGCTACCATGTGATTGGGAAATTGGATGGTATAATCATCGCGGGTTTCCGGTAGGTCAAGTGTCTTACTTAAAATACTTAGCTCTTCATCTGTATAATGGTAGGTTTCTACGTTAACTTTGTCCTGAACACAGGATGACAGTAAAACTGCCATAACAAAAGTGAGTAAAATAATTTTAGTTCCGTTCTTCATAACTTTTAAAATTTAAGGGTTGATTGAATAAATAATACTATAGTTTTGTATAATAATGGAATAAAAATAGGATGACTATTGCCATAATAACAAAATATTCTAAGTTTTTAACATAAATTAAGGAAACTTTAAGACTATTTCTCAATAATGACAGTATTCAAGAGACAAAAGGTTGGTTGAATGTCCCTTTTTTATCCTAAATCCGTTATCTTTGCGACTTAAAAAGTATATGTCATCACCTTCACGTGTATTCTCAAGTGCGGAAAGAAAAAGAGCTCAGGAGTCAAGAGCTGCCATCAAGCGCCTCTATATTGCAATGAATCACCTTTTTATTCGAGGTTCCTATAAACCACTAGGTGTTTCCGGTGGAGCGATGATCGAGGCACTGAAAATGTTAAATCCCGAAATTTACGGGTCGATTAATGATCCCGAAAAAGTAGAACTGGACGGTCTCCTATATATTTTCCAACGATTACCAAAAGGTATTTCTGCCTGTCGATCTATTCGATTTATTTCCCGAGAAGGTTTTGAAGACTCGGAGCTAGACTGTATCGTCCCTTCGAAAAGAAGAAGAAATTCCTATCTAATCGATAATGAAGAAATGTATATTGAATTAACGCGTGGTCGGAGCGATATTTACGATATATTGACCCATCTTACTTTCATGATTATTGAGTCTGAAAAGATACGATTGAATAGTGAAGACAAGCATGGGATTAAGCATCGTGAATGGTTGATGTTGGAAAAGAAAGTGGAGCAGTTGCGGAAAGGAGAACCGATCAACCTTGAAGTCGGGTTTACTTATCTGACGAGTATTTTAGGTCGTAAATTTGATGAAGTCAAGGAAATTTACCATAGATTTGAAGAAGATCCAGAAGTAAATAGTTTATTTGAAGTCGTTTATAATCTGGGGCGAACCTCTCAGGCTGAAGCTAAATTCAGAAGAGAAAGACAAGGTCCCAGCATGGAGCGTATTATCACCTTTAGTCCAATTCTTCGCGAAACCATCGGTCATCATCATTATGGCGAGATGTGGGCAGATGAAATCAAAAAACTATTGTCTAAAAAGGGATTATTGGAGCGACCAATTCATATTATTAGTGCCAATCTACATAGTGTAATGAACTGCTTTTTTGCCAATGAAGCGCTTACCGAAAAAACAAATGCCGATAAATATAATCTGGAAGATGTTGCCCGCAAATTAAGCCAGCCTAAAAATGACCAGCTGCGAAAGGTCGTGAAAGAGTTTGCATTAAAAAATGGAATGTACCAAATTGAAAATTCCAATGGAACAAATATTGCAGTGCAAATATTCGATACCGCGATTATTCCTCAATCCTTTATTGCAGATGAAATCCCCGTTAATAGTGATTTATATCAAAATGACCAACCGGTTATTATTGTCATGGATTATGCTTTTGGCGAACAGGCTTATGAGACACTCGATGAGTTATTGAAACCCTACTCCGTTTCTGAAGAGAAATCTTTTAAACCAAAGGTCCAGTCCATTTCTATTATGGGAAAGGCGGGTATTTTGGAAGGGAATAAAGGCGACATCATGGTGCCCACTGCTCATGTTTTTGAAGGAACTGCTGATAATTATCCTTTTGAAAATGATTTCAATGCTGATTCTTTTAAAAATGATACACTAAAGGTATTCGAGGGAACCATGATTACAGTACTGGGGACATCCTTGCAAAATAAAGATATTTTAAAATTTTTCAACCATTCTTCCTGGAATGCAATTGGACTGGAAATGGAAGGTGCTCATTATCAAAAAGCTATTCAGTCCGCTGCCAAAATCAGAAATGCGATCAATTCAAATGTAAAACTACGCTATGCGTATTACGCTTCGGATAATCCTTTAATTACAGGTCATACTTTGGCATCTGGAGGTCTGGGACTAGATGGTATTAAACCAACCTATATGATTACCGGCAAAATTTTGGAGAAAATTTTTAATCAAAAAAGAATTGATTGAGCTTAATATGATTGCAAAAACACCACCTCCCCCTTATTATGCTGTTATTTTTACGTCCCTCAGGGCTGAAGATGATGAAGAATATGAAAAAATGGCTGTTGAAATGCTTGAATTAGCTAGCAAACAAAAGGGATTTTTAGGAGTAGAGTCTGCCAGAGATGCTTTAGGAATTACCGTGTCTTATTGGAGTAGCCTTATGGATATTCAAAATTGGAAGCAAAATACCCAGCATTTAACAGCCCAAAGAAATGGTAAAGAAAAATGGTATCAGGCATATAAAGTAAGAATAGTGAAGGTGGAGCGGGATTATGATTTTAGGAATAGGAATAGAAAAAAAATATAAAATGCGAATTATCTCTTATAATGTGAATGGAATTAGGGCTGCAATGAAAAAGGGTATTGTCGATTGGCTCAAATCTCAAAATGCGGATGTTTTTTGCATCCAGGAGGCCAAGGCTAATTTAGACCAGGTAGATATTACCCCGTTCGAGGAGTTAGGCTATTTTGTCAATTGGCATTCTGCTAAAAAAAAGGGCTATAGCGGAGTGGTTACTTTTTCTAAAAAAGAACCCGACATGGTTGATTTTGGATGGGGAATTGACCAAATTGATAGTGAAGGTCGGGTACTAAGAACTGATTTTGGTGATTTGACTATTTTGAATTGTTATTTCCCATCAGGGACTTCCGGAGAGGAACGACAGGCTTTTAAAATGGTGTTTTTAGATGAAATATTCGATTACGTACAGGATTTGAAGAAAACGCGAAAAAATATTATCGTCCTTGGTGATTATAATATTGCACATGAAGAGATTGATATTCACGATCCCGTTCGCAATAAAAAAAATTCGGGCTTTTTACCGGAAGAGCGGGCCTGGATGACCAAATGGCTAAAAAATGGTCTTGTGGATAGTTTTCGACACCTCAATCCCGATCAGGTGCAATATAGTTGGTGGACTTATCGTGCAAATGCCCGGGCGAATAATAAAGGCTGGAGAATTGATTATCAGACGGTTTCAACCCCTCTGGTTGACAAATTAATCCATGCACAACAATTAACGGATGTTGTTCATTCCGATCATTGTCCGGTACTTTTGGAGATAAGTGACGAATAATGAAATTTGACATTAGAAAAGGGAATATTGAGACAGCAGTGAAATTGAGCCAGTCAATCCCGGAATTTCAAAACCCCGCAGAAGTGGCAGTATATGAAAAGAGATTATCAGGTGTCCCGCATTTGATTTTGGTCGCTTATTATAAAGACGAGCCTGTCGCATTCAAAGTCGGGTATGAGCGGGAAGATTACTTTTATTCCTGGATGGGAGGTGTAAAGCCAGCTTACAGAGGCATGAAAATCGCGACACAGCTGGCACACGCCCAAGAGCAATGGGCAAAAAATAAAGGTTATAAAGAATTGGTGTTTAAAACGAGGAATCAGCATAAGGCAATGTTGATTTTTGCATTAAAAAATGACTTTAATATTATTGGTTTTACACAAAAAGATGAGGTACTGACCAACCGAATATTGTTAAAAAAAGTCCTTAGATAAGGAAGGTATTTAAGATTTAAAATATGATAATATGAAAATGATAATTAATAAGCTCTTTGTAGGAATACTTTTGTTCTCGGCAGTAAACTTATCTGCTCAAAGCGTTTCCGGGGGCTTTAAGGTTGGAGCAAATTTTTCAAAAATTAGCGGTCCGTCTGAAATGAATAATGGTAAAAACCTGGAAATTAATAATTTTGACAATGGATTTCACCTTGCGGCTATTGTTAATTTTAGACTCTCAGATGTTTTAGGACTTCGATCGGAACTGGCTTATTCCCAAAAGGGAACAGACTATACTTTTAAGGGACCTTCCTATTGGTTCTTTTATCCCGATGCCAATACGACCATTACTTCGGATAACGGCACTAGAGCTACCCGGCTTTTTGTTACAAACTCTTATTTTGAAATACCGGTGATGATTTTTGGAAAAATTGGAAAGTTTGAGCTTTCTGGTGGCGCAAGTGTCGCATTTTTAATTGGTTCAAAAGCAACAGGAGAAATAAAATACAGTTCACCGACCATCGATCCTTTTATCATTTCACTAAATTATAATTATAATAAAGATAAGCCAATGAAAGAGCTTGTTCCCGATCAGCCTAGCCAGTTAGTTCGATCAGCTGGAGTTGATATTCCAGCGCCTACGGAAATTGGAGCTTATTATGAAGCCTTAGGCGCAACTGATAAACTTTACAATAGTGTAGATGTGGGATTAAATGCGGGGCTGTCCTATTTCTTAAACAAAGGTTTATTTATCGGATTGAGAGTCAATTATGGTTTATTGGATGTAACCAAAAAGGAACAGGATATTTCTTTTTCCTCTTATGATACTGCGACTAAAACATTTGTGACAAAAGATGATATTGATAAAAATATTAGCTTTCAATTATCTATTGGTTTCAGTATGTAGCCGTGAAGACATTTTTTAGAAAAAAACAGTAAAATATTTGTATTTTTCGTAAAATATTGTTTCATTTGTTCATTATGAATGAAGTAGTAATCTTAATTGCTTCATGATTTAAAGTAAATAAAATTTTGTTTTCATTTGGTTTTTTGGGGTTAAAAAAGAGGCATTCGATTCCTTTCGAATGCCTCAATTTTTTTAAAGATGGATAAAAATAAAAAATGGCGATTAATACTGGGCAATACTGACGAAAATCAGGAGAACGACCTGCTGTCAAAGCAGGAATTAGGGATGGATAAAGTATTGGAAGCATTATACCAAAGCGACAGAAAAGGAGGACTCGGACGTTCCGCACCTAATGTAAATCGATGGCTGGGTGATATTCGCAAATATTTCCCGACTCCTATCGTTCAGATCATGCAAAAAGATGCATTCGAAAACTTAAATCTCAAGCAGATGTTACTCGAAAAGGAGCTACTGGAGTCTGTCGTACCCGACGTACAATTGGCGGCTACTTTATTAACTTTAAGTAAAGCGCTACCGGAAGAAAGTAAAGAATCTGCCCGATGGGTTATTCGTCAGGTGGTCGAGGCACTGGAAAAAAAATTAAAAAATAAAATGCACGCCTCAATAAAAGGGAGCCTCAATAGGTTAGTCAATAATAGAAATCCAAAATTGAATGAAATTGACTGTCACAAAACCATTCAAAAAAATCTCAAACATTATCAACAAAAAGAAAAAATAATTATTCCCGAAAAATTAGCGGGTTATGGAAAAAAAGGTCAAAAGCTCAAGCATATTATCCTGCTGCAGGATCAAAGTGGCTCTATGGCTGCGTCTGTTGTGCATTCGGGAGTAATGGCGGCAATTATGGCTTCCTTATCATCTATCAAAACTCAAATGATTGCCTTTGACACCTCTGTGGTAGATTTAACCCCGTATTTACACGATCCGGTAGAATTATTATTAGCAACACAATTAGGTGGCGGCACTGATATTGAACAGGCAATCTGTTATATTGAACCCTTTATTACCCGCCCTTCAGATACGATAGTCGTACTAATTAGCGACCTTTACGAGGGCGGCAATAAGGAGGTATTGCTTCAACGCATCAAACAAATCAAGGCGTCCGGTGTGCAATTCATTTCTTTATTAGCATTGGATGATGAGGGAACGCCCTCCTATGACAGAGAAATAGCCGCCCACCTAACCCAAATGAAAATCCCGTGTTTCGTATGTACACCAATGGAGTTTCCAAATGTGATGGAAGCGGCTATTTCTGGCCAACCCATTCAAAAACGAGGAATGAAACAATAAGGTTTTTACAAACCTGCCGCTGCTGAAATTTCCAACATTTTATCAATAGAAGTAACGCCCTCCTTGATAACCCATTCCGGAAGTGTAATTTCAGGTAATTCATACTTCATGGTCAGGTATAATTTTTCAAGTGTGTTGAGGCGCATGTGTGGACATTCGTTACAGGCACATTGATTATTCGGAGGAGCGGGGAGGAATAATTTATCAGGCGTTTGTTTCTCCATCTGATGAATAATACCGGGCTCTGTGGCAACAATAAATTCAGTCGCAGGATTTTCTTTTGTATATCGCAATAAGCCTGAAGTAGAGCCAATGTAATCCGCTTTTTCTAATAGTTTTGGCTCGCATTCCGGATGTGCAATAAATTTAGCATTGGGATGACGCATCATTAATTTGGCAATTTTCTCATGAGAGAAGATCTCATGCACCATACAAGAGCCATTCCAAAGAACCATGTCTCTTCCCGTTTTTTTAATGAGGTATTGCCCAAGGTTTCGATCAGGTGCAAAGATGATTCCCTTGTCTTTCGGAATGCTATTGATGACGTGCAAAGCATTGGTAGAAGTACAGCAAATATCTGTTAGCGTTTTTAATTCAGCGGTACAATTAATGTAACTGACCACTACGTGCCCGGGATATTTTTTCTTAAATTCTCTGAAAATAGGCGGAGGGCAAGAGTCTGCCAAAGAGCAACCAGCTTTTAAGTCAGGCAGCAATACTTTTTTTCCGGGAGATAACATTTTGGCTGTTTCAGCCATGAAGTGTACGCCGGCAAAGACGATTATATCGGCTTCTGTTTTTGCCGCTTCCTGAGAAAGCCCCAGACTGTCCCCTATATAATCCGCGATATCCTGAATTTCAGAATCCTGATAATAATGTGCCAAAATGATGGCATTTTTTTCTTTCTTCAATTTTTGAATCTCTTCGATCAGGTCCAAAGTAGGATCTACTTCAATATCTAAAAAACCATTTTTTGAAAGATCTCTTTTGGCTAGTGCTAAATGCTCCATGTGAATTTTTTTTGTTGTTTTAATAATACTTTTTTTTGACGGTTTATTTTTAAATAAGTAACGTATTTCTAAAATGCAGTAATCCATTCACTCCACGAGCCGGGATAAAGTATTGCCTGTCCGTAACCGGCATATTTAAACGCCAGAATATTATGACAGGCTGTCACCCCCGAGCCACAATAAAAGACAGGAGGATTATTACCGGCTTTTATGGATAAAAATCGGGACTGCAATGCTTTTTTTGACAAAAATTTTCCTTCAGCGTCAAGGTTTTCCATAAATGGTAAATTAATAGCTCCCGGTATATGTCCCGCAATGGGGTCGATGGGTTCGATACGCCCTAAATATCGTTCATGCGCCCTGGAATCAATAATGACTGGAGGTGTTTTTTCTGTTTGAATGCCCATTTCTCGTCTTGAAACAGTAAAATGGGCTTGTTTTTTGGGAATGAATTTTTTGCGGGAGCTTTTAGATACCTGATTGGAAACCGGGAGCTTTTCTTTTTCCCAAAACTGCCAGCCTCCGTCTAATACCGCAACATTTTCATGCCCGAGCCAATTGAGTAGCCACCAAAGCCTGGAAGCAATGGCACCTCCTTTGTCATCATAGACGACAACTTGGCTACTCGAATCTATTCCCCACATACTGAATTTATCAGCAAGTACATCTATATCCGGGAGTGGATGCCTTCCTGTCTTTCCTGGAATTACCCGACTGGAAAGATCTTTGTCTAAATGGGCATAAAACGCATTTGGAATATGCCCCTTCAAAAAAGCTTTCCCTCCTGCTTCGGTATCTGCCAATGAAAATCGACAATCGATAATGACCCAGTTAGGTTGATCGATATTTTGAAAAAGAGTCCCAGCGGTAATAAGTGTATTATACGTCATTTTGCCATATTGATATACAAAGTTATACTAAATATAAGGTAATTTCAGCTTAGCCCAAATAGTTTTCAAGGAAAATTCACAAAGAATGTTAAATTTGTTCTCATCTTTCTGGTTTTTAAGTTGCCAATAATGAATTGAACGCCTTTACTGACTTACCTGGATTAAGATACGGAGGTTTTTACAAAAACAAAAATAATTAATATGTCCTACAAAAAAATAAGCACGTTTCTTATTCTACTCACTATTGCCATTACCTCTTTTGCACAACTTCAATCTCCCTATGAATTTATTGATGGTTATGGCAGCCAATTTACACCTCACCATCAATTGATTGGCTATTTTGAGTACATAGCAGCCAATAGCGATCATGTTAAATTAGTTCCTTACGGGAAAACAAATGGTGGTCGTCCCTTGATAATAGCCATTGTTTCGTCCCCTGAAAATATAAATAATATTGAAAAAATCAGACATAATAACTTGATAAAGACGGGGCTGGAAAAGGGCGTGAGTGATGCAGCTTTAGATCGTTCTATTGTCTGGCTTAGTTATAGTGTCCACGGAAATGAAGCCGGAGGCTCCGAAAGTTCTATGCTTGTTTTGCACCAATTATCAGATAAAAGTAATACAGAGATACAGACCTGGTTAAAAAACACCATTGTTATTTTAGACCCGTCTCTTAATCCGGACGGTTATGCCCGATACACGAATTGGTATAGAGATATTGCCCCGAAAGATGCCAACCCAATACATGGAACCGTAGAGCATAATGAGCCTTGGCCGAAAGGGCGTTTCAATCATTATCTATTTGATCTGAACCGTGATTGGGCTTGGCAAACACAGGTAGAATCCCAACAAAGAATGAAAATTTACCACAGATGGATGCCACATATTCATGCTGATTTACATGAGCAATTTTACCAAAATCCATATTATTTTGCTCCGGCAGCAGAACCCATGCATCAGTACATCAGCCAGTGGCAAAAAGACTTTCAGATTGAAGTAGGAAAAAACCATGCAAAGTATTTTGACGAAAATGGCTGGTTGTATTTTACCCATGAAATTTTTGATTTATTTTATCCAAGTTATGGCGATACTTATCCTATTTTTAATGGGTCGATTGGCATGACTTATGAGCAAGCCGGACATAGCAAAGCCGGGAGAGGTATTATTATCCCTAATTCGGACACCTTAACCCTAGCGGACAGGATTGCTCATCATACCACAACCTCCCTATCGACAGTTGAGGTAGCTTCCAAAAATATGGAACGTATCGTACTTAATTTTAAAGATTTTTTTGACCAATCTAGCAACCATGCCAGAGGGAAGTACAAGGCTTATGTCATCAAGCATACCAATAATAAAGACCGGATGAAAGCGCTATGCCAATTATTGGATAAAAATGAAATAAAATATGGCACAGCCATTGGGTCCAAAGGAGTTGATGCTTTCGATTACAATCGTAGAGCCGATGTAAAACTGAAGGTCGAAAATGGAGACTTGGTGATTAGCGCTACCCAACCAATGGGTGTTTTAGCACAGGTTCTTTTCGATCCGAATAGCGAATTAAGCGATTCTTTGACTTATGACATCACTGCATGGGCATTACCCTATGCTTATGGACTGGAAGCCTACGCCAGCAAGCAAAATATTAAAATAAAGGAGGGGTATGATTTTACAATGACAAGAGAGCAGACTTCGGCCATCAAACTTCCTTATGCTTACATTTGCAAATGGCAATCAATGGCTGATGTGCAATTTTTAGGAGCCTTAGAAAAACAGGGAATAAAAGTACGGGTAGCTACCGCTCCTTTTACCATTGAGGCATCATCTTATACAAGAGGTACGATCATTATCACACGCGCTGATAATAGAAAAAAAAGTGATTTAGACCAGATTATTCAGAAAATAGCAAAAAAGTACAATAGACACATAGACCGAACTACATCCGGCTTTTCGGATAATGGGGCAGATATGGGGTCAGATAAAATGAAATTACTAAACCAGCCTAAAGTGGCTGTTTTATCCGGAAAAAAGACAAACCCTAGTAGTTTTGGCTTTGTTTGGTCTTATTTTGAACAGGATTTGAATTATCCAATTAGTATTTTCAAAACGGGCTTAATGAGCATTGATTTGGATGCATACAATGTGTTGATTATCCCAGAGGGTAAATTTTATTTTTCCTTCAAGGAAAGAGAAAAGATGAAAAGCTGGGTTCAGGCTGGGGGGCAATTGATTGTGATCGGACTGGCTAATCGGGAATTTGCAGGGCAGGAAGGCTTTGATTTGAAGAAAAAAGAAAGTGATACGCAGGAAAAGGAAGAAGCTGCCAGTTTACTTGCTTATGATGCTCATGAACGAAAAGCGCTTCAGGATGCAAACCCTGGAGCCATTTTTAAAGTAAAAATGGATACCTCTCATCCTTTGGCTTATGGCTTATTAAAAGATTATTTTTCTCTTAAAGTGAATACCTTATCTTATCCTTACCTTTCAGAGGAAGGAAATGTGGGTGTTTTAACCGATGATTTGGAGATTATTGGATTTGTAGGGCATAGTGCGAAAGAGCGATTCCAAAATACCCTTTCATTTGGCTGCCAGAAAAAGGGAAGTGGAAATATTATTTATTTAATGGACGATCCGTTATTTAGATGTTTTTGGGAAAATGGCAAATTTTTATTCAGTAATGCCGTATTTATGGTTGGACAGGAATAAAAAAATGATCGAATATGTCAGCTGTTAGATATTTTAATTGAGAATATTATTTTAGAGTGCGGTGTTTTTCCCTTATATTTGACATCGTTAGTTTTTGATGTAAATAGAAAAAGGAGATATAATCTGCCTGTTTACACTGATAAAACAACATATAATAAACAAAACCATTATAATAGTATGAAATTATTTACAACACTGTTGATTGCGGTCTTAATGCTGACCGGAGTCAATGCTCAATCATTAATTGCCGATACAAAAATCCCCCTAAAGGAGGTAGCAGTATTGGAAATGCCCCACCAGGACAATCAGGAGTTAAAAGAATTGGAACTGGCTCGAAGAGCTCCCGGCATTGCCCCTAAATTTGCCGTGCCAATGCCGGTTGATGTTACGCCTTTTTCAAATGGCACATGGGAGAAACTCTCAGATGGGACGGAGGTATGGCGCTTGCGTATCAGATCAGAAGATGCATTTAGTTTGAATTTTGGGTTTACCGAGTATCGAATGCCCGTCAGCGGGAAGTTGTTGTTTTATGCCATGGGTAAGAAGGAAGTTGTTGGTCCTTTCACCAGTAAAGATAATGAAACCCATGGACAATTGTGGACGCCTATTATTAATGGAGAAGAGATCGTGCTTGAAGTACAGATAAGTACACAGGACAAACCCAATCTCCGGTTAAGGCTTACAGCTGTTAATCATGACTTTTTGGGATTTGGGGCTGCTTTGTCAGGGTCGTGTAATCTCGATGTAATTTGTGGGGCTGATGATGGTTATGCCATTGTCGATCAATACAGAGATATTATTCAGTCCGTTGTTGTTTATGGCACAGGAGGAACGACCTTTTGTACAGGTGCAATGATTAATACAACTAAAAATGATTGTACGCCTTATTTGTTGACGGCCAATCATTGTATGGGAGGTGTAAACCCTTCCTCTGTTGTTGTTTATTGGAATTTCGTCAATAGCTTCTGTCGTGCGCCTAATTCAGGACAAAGCGGGGCTCCGGGTGATGGTGTTTTAACAGATTTTAATACTGGTGCGACCCAAAAAGCGAGTTACGCTCCCTCTGATTTTTACTTAATGGAATTAGATGACCCTGTTTCGACCACCGCCAATGCTTTTTTTGCCGGTTGGGATGCGGGGAGCGAGCTACCAGCTGACACCCTTATCGTTATTCATCATCCCAGTACAGATGAGAAGCGGATTAGTTTTGAATTTGACACCCCACACTTAGGTAATTGGGGAAGTGGTGGAGACGATATTCCGACAGGTAATCATGTCATTATCCCCGATTGGGATATTGGAACTACGGAGGGCGGCTCTTCCGGTTCTCCATTGTTTAATAAAAACAAGCAAATTATAGGACAATTACACGGTGGTGGAGCTGCCTGTGGTAATAATGAATACGATTCCTTTGGTTGGATTGCAGCCTCCTGGCAAGGTGGAGGCAGTCCTGATTCCCGGTTGAAAGACTGGCTGGATCCCGATAATACGGGTGTGACGAATATTGAAGGACGTACTCAATTAGCCTGTAGTTTTTTTGTATTACCTCAGGTATCCAATATTGATCTTTGTGCACCGGATGATGCGGTTTTTACCATAGAAGTAAGTGATAATTTTGAAAATGATGTCACTCTTAGTGTTGAAGGATTACCTGATAATGCGGCGGCCTCCTTCGCTTCTAACCCGGTTAGCCCGGGAATGACAACGACCCTGACGATTACCAATACGGCAATGATTGCCGAGGGAGAGTATGATTTTGTACTGAATGGTACAGATGGTGTAAATATGAATTCATCCGGCCTGACAATTAATATTAGTCAGTCCACCCCCAGTATTTCCGGGCTTTCACCATTGAATAGTATCATTGATTTACCGTTGAATGTACCCTTTGGCTGGACCTATGAAGGGATGGGAACAACCTACGATTTTCAACTGGCAACCGACGCTGATTTTACTACTTTATTGATGGATGAAAGTGATATAACTACCAATGGTATTTCATCTATTTTGTTAGAAACAGAAACAACTTATTTTTGGAGGGTGCGTGGTACGAATATCTGTGGAGCAGGAGCCTGGAGTGATGTTTTTACATTTACGACGGGAGCTATTGCCTGTGGAGGTCTGAGTGCGAATGATTTGCCAATCAGTATGACTCCTACCGATGCTGTTACAATAAGTTCTACGATTAATTATACTATCAGCGGAACAATATCTGAAGTGAAAATTCAAAATTTAAACATAACTCACTCTTGGGTAGGCGACCTGTCGGTAACTCTAACTTCCCCATCGGGGACAGTCGTTCGTTTGTTTGATCGCCCAGGTGTTCCGGTGGATGATTATGGCTGTAGTGAAGATAATGTTATGTTGAACCTTTATGATGGTGCATCATTTACTTCGGATGATCTGGAAGGCACTTGTGGAATCGGACCTGCCTTGGGAGGAGATTTTCAACCACTTGATCCTTTGAGTACTTTGATTGGTGAGTCCGCTGGCGGAGATTGGACTCTAACCGTTTCTGATGCGATTGCTGAGGACGGAGGAAGTCTGGACAATTGGAGTTTATTTATTTGTACCGCTATTCCTAATGAAGCAGCTGTTTTCCCTGGTATTGAAGCAATTGAAGCATGCCCGGGAGTGCCCTCCTCTTTTAATGTATTAGTGGGCGCAGGCTTTGATGGCAATGTCTCTTTAGATTTTTCAGGACTACCTGCCGAAGCTGTCGTTGAAGTCGATCAGACGATTATAGAACCCGGTGATAATGTGACGGTGACGATTTCGAATATCGTTGCCGGTGATTATGATTTAGAGATACTTGCCTCTGATGGTACACAAAATAGTATGGTTAATGTAGCTGTTAACATTTTAGCTCCATTATCCGCACCCAATTTATTGTTGCCAGGTGATGAGGCAACAGACGTAGCAACAGGTATGACTTTTACATGGAATGCCGTAGATGGGGCAACGTCCTATATGTTAGTTATTTCTAATAATGAGGATTTTAGTGATGTATTTTTTACGACTAACACCAATTCCACTAGTTTTGATGTTACTGGTTTTGATTTTTCTACTTCCTATTTTTGGAAAGTGGTACCAATCGGAATGTGCGGAGAAGGAAACGAATCGGCACCATATAGCTTCGTGACAGTTCCGAATTTAATAACAAGTATTAATCCGGGTGATTTTAATGTATGTAAATCCGATGAGGTTACAGTGGTAATTGTCCCCGGAGTTGGGTTTGGGAATCCTGCTACCGTAAGTATGCAGGCAACGTCATCCGTTCAACCAGAAGTAAGTTATGACATAGACCCTGCTCAGGTAATTCCGGGAGAATCTTTTACCGCGACAGTTTCTAATTTTGGCGGATTATCGGAATCAACGGTTGATTTGATGTTTACAATCTCCGATGGAACTCATAGTCAGGTTGTTTCCGCTACAGTCATATTTCAGGCGACACCGACTATACCTTCGATTATAGCTCCCGATAATGGAGCCATCATTTCTTCTCAGATGGTCACTTTTGATTGGTATTCTGTCGCCAATGCTTCAGGTTATTTATTTGAATTAGCAACGGACGAGGAATTTACAAACATAATTATCTCTGAAAGCGTCACCGCTTCTATTTTTACCGTGGAGGAAATTCCAGGAGAATTGGGAGTGTACTTTTGGAGAGTAAGTGCTATCAATGATTGTGGACAGGCGACGGGGGCGCCAATTTCTTTTAATTTCGTAGTAGCGACACATGAGTTATCAGGAAGAAAAGTGGAAATTTTTCCAAACCCGGCTAATAGTAAAATAAATGTGTCGTTTTCCATTCCATTTGAGGAGGATTTGTCACTGAAATTGTTTGATATTAATGGTCGATTAATAAAAACTTTAACTATTCAAAAAGGAGTAAATCATCAATTTTTAAATATTGAAGCTTTTTCCTCAGGAATTTATTTACTGAAAATTTCAGGAAATAAAGGGAATTTGGTTGAACGAATTATAATTGAAA
This sequence comes from uncultured Saprospiraceae bacterium, assembly GCA_964571475.1. GTDB lineage: Bacteria > Bacteroidota > Bacteroidia > Chitinophagales > Saprospiraceae > JALVDO01. The sequence continues at coordinate 16,908 of CAZNCI010000001.1, forward strand.
AGTAAGGGATTTTTCATTTTTTAACAAAAAAGCTATTTAATCCAGTGATTAAATAGCTTTTTTTTGTTTTGATAAATCATTTTTACGTTTTTATGGTTAGTAGGATAGAAGGTTGTAATGGTCATTCAATGCCTTTTATGAATAAAAAAATAAAAAATAAATGAATAAGGAAGATATAAAAAACAGAGCAGACATCGACCAGCTGATGCGCTACTTTTATGATAAATTATTACAGGACCCAGAGATGGATATTATTTTCAATAAAGTTTTAACGATGGATTTTACACATCATTTCGCCACTTTAGTTGATTTTTGGGATAATATTTTGTTTTATACAGGAGCTTATAAAAATAATGCGATGGCAAAACATTTTGAACTGAATGATAAATACCCTTTAACCAAAGAACATTTTGATACGTGGTTGTCTTCGTTTTTACTTTCAGTTGATGAATTATTTGAAGGAGAGAAAGCAACTTTGGCCAAAACCCGGGCGACCTCTATTGCAACTATTATGCAATTGAAAATGCCTAAATCAGTGCAACAAAAATGATCCTAAAGATATTCTTAGTACTTGCCGCAGTATATGTTATTTTCGTGGGCGGTGTCTATTTATTTCAGGCGCAGGTAAATTATTTGCCCAACCAATTGAGACATGATTATCACTTTGCTTTTGATCAACCCTATGAAGAGACATTTATCTCCGGGAGCGATAATGCTTCGTTAAATGTTTTATTTTTTCCTCAGACACAGGGACTGGATCAAAGTAAGGGGCTTATTTTATATTTTCATGGAAATGCAGATAATTTGCAACGTTGGGGGCAGTACGCTATTGACCTGACAAAAAATGGCTATGATGTTGCCATGCTAGAGTTTCGATCCTTTGGTAAGAGTACCGGCATTTTAACAGAAGAAGCATTATATGATGATGCTTTTGTTTTTTACCAATGGGCTATTAATAAGTATCCGCACCGAAAATTAATTATTTATGGCCGCTCTCTGGGCGCTGCAATTGCTGCCAGCCTTTGTACAAAGATCACACCTGACTTATTAATTTTGGAAACTTTATTTGACAATTTTCGCGGTGCGATATCAAAGGCATTACGTCCCTTTATATTTCCTTTTCCTTTCAGAGCAAAATTTCCGAATGATGAATTCATTCCACTTATTTCGTGTCCAATTGTAATTTTCCAGGGGAATCGTGACCGAATTACCCCCATTGCCTCCTCCAGGAAGTTACTTCCTTTATTAAAAGAAGAGGATCAATTTATTTTAATACCCAAAGGGGGACATAAAAATTTACGAAAGTTTAAAATTTTTCAACAACGATTGAAAGAAATATTGGAAAATGTGTAGTGATTTTTTTACTAAAAATTAAGGTGCAATAGCACAATAATCAATCAAAGTATTCGAGCCATCGCATGGATAAGGATAATCGCCTTTTGCTTTAACCACCTGAATACCATTTCCATTGGCATAGGGGTCATCATTTCCAACCTCCAGGGCAATTTTACGGATATATTCCGACTGATCGACAAAAGTGTAGTCCAATAAAGCATCTAAAGGTTTTAAAACACCCTGCATTTGAATGTAGTTTTTATCTCCTGTGGGGTATCCATGATCGGCATTTTCATAAATTTGATAATCTTTTTTTGAATCGGCAATAGACTCTAGCAGGTAATATTCCGTCAAGGGGATTCGCGCATCTGTCCCATCGGCATCGTTATTGCCGCCAATTCCAAATTTAAGAACAACTACATTGGTATTTGAAGCTAAATTCTTCATATCAGTTTCACTCATATCAAATGCAAACCAAGGGTCAAATACCATAAGGCAGCGACCATTTGCTCCATACCCTTTTTGTTCGGAAAAGTAATTGAGAATAGTATAGGCAATCCCTCCTCCTGCGGAGTGTCCGAGAACGCCTATTTTAGAGGTGTCAAAATAGGGTTGAATACTGTCTTTGACAAAACTGGTATTGAGTATTTGCTCATAACCATCTATCGAATGTTGAAAATTCGTCGTTGCACCTTCGTCTGTATATACAATCGTATATCCGTGGCTGGCAATGAAGTTAAGTAGGGATTCGTATTTTGTAGCTGGAAATGGCTCACTAAACCAGCCTGACGCAAAAAAAAGAAGCGGTGACTTCTCTTCCATCGTTGAGAGATCCGACGGGTAATAAATGCTAGAATATTCATCATCGGGCGAGGTGTATCTGGACACCTCATGTGTACCTGCCAGCCCGTATTGCTTTTCAATTGGGGCATCACCTTCTTTTGTACAACCAATGGCAAATGCAATAGAACTAATAAATATTATCGCTAATATATTTTTCATCTTTTTTGTCTTTGTGTTACTAAATTGTAATGCTAAAATGAACGACAATTGAAAGATAAAAATTGCGGAATACAGATAGAAGTATGATTACTTACCAAACTAAAGGAATCATTTTTCTGGTTTCTTTCTGATAATCAATATAGCGTTGTCCGAAAGAACGAACTAATTCACTTTCTTCTGCTTTTATTCGGATATGGTATGCTATTAATATCGCAATAGCGGCTATTATACTGCCAATCCAGGCTTGTAAAAATATTCCAGCTCCAACCATTCCTATGAATGTACCTAAATAACTGGGGTGTCGGATAACGGCATACATTCCTTCTTTTACAAGTTGATGTTGAGCCGTGGTTTGAACGATAGTCGTAAAGTATTTCCCCAGGGTGTGAATGGCGACAGCCCTGATTATAACCCCGGAAATAACCAAAATGACACCAAGGATGGTGAGCGAAGAAACATCGGACGCCTGCGGTTTGAAATAAGCCCACTCAATAACAGGAGCCATTACACCAATGAGCGAACAAATGAGGATAACAAAGGCAGAATTATTATCAGACTTTTTTTTGTCTTTAGCTTCCAATAAATCTACACGTGGCTGAATAGTAAGCAATGCAACCGTTGCAAGCATCAGGAAAATAATGCGTTTATCCGTAATGAGTTCAATTTTGCCCATCAATGGCAAAGCAAAAGCTGCAATGACATAGAATGTAATGAAGACTATCTTTTTATTCATCTTTAAGTGTTGTGTTTATGATACTTTTTGCCCTGTGAGTTATAGTACTTTTGCTTCCTATGCAGTATGAGAACGAATTTTATTATCATGGTTTGTCGAACTCAATAAAGGAGAAAAAACACCTGCATTTTTTGGATAATAATGCACTTCCTTAAATTTCTCAAAGGCTTTTCCTATTCTTTCTGCTTTGATTTTGAACTCATCCGGAAGTCGGTCGTAGGCATTGGCTAAAACATAAGTCGGCTCTCCATTATAAGATGATTTACCCAATAAAATACAGCCCAGTTTGCGATAAAAACCCAAATGGCTTAATTTACAACTGACAAGCCCCGCGTTTATATCAAAGCTGGTATAAGTGATAGCCGTTATTGATTGGATGACGAAACTGGCAAGTGACAATGTCCTGACGGAAGGATGAATGGTTAACCTACTCGCCTCCACTATCTTTTCATATTTATTGATGGCATTTTGAAATATACTTGGATCTTCCAAATATTTCATGGAGGGATAGGGTAGATTGATGTCGTAATCAATATTGTTAATCAAATCAGGATACTGGAGGGATAACTGCCAAATATCTTTTAATTGTGGCCCAATTTTATTCTGAACGAGCCGGACGTATCCGACGACCCTTGAGCTTCTGCCCGTAAATTCAAAAAGACCGAAGTGTCTTGATTGTAAATCATAACCATCAATATCCAGCCCATGATTATTATCGTTAATCATTTTGCCATACTTGCTTTCTTTGAAAGAAAGATATCTATGCTTTAAAAAAGCTTCCAGTTCTGTGACATTTTGTGCTTCACGAAGGACATAATACCGGTTGTTCGAGTGTACCATTTTTTTGTTTGACTGAGTTCTTTAATACAATAAATAGTAGATAAAACAGGGGGGAACCTTATTATCCGTTGTATTTGTCTCAATGCGAAAATGGCTTTGCATGATCATTAATCATCATGCAATAAAAATTTAGATCACAACAAAAAATTATTTATAATTGTGAATAGTGCATCACAGAGATAGGAAACAAATAAGTTTTTTAGTTCTTATTCGTTAATAATTTCAATATCAAAACCAGCATCTTCAACAGCTTCAATTATTGCTTCAACCGCAAGACCATCACCTTCGACATTTAATATTTTATCTTGGTGATCTGTATCTACCTTCCAACTTTTTAGTTGGGGGACTTCTTCAATAAACCCCGAAACAGAGCGGATGCAATTGTTGCAATTGATATTTGTTTTAAACTTAAATGCTGACATATTTAAAAAATTATAACACAAAGGTGCAGAAAAAATAATTAATAATCAACTTTTAGTATGTAAAAAAAAAATATATGAATGTTTTTACTCGTTCTTACTCCTCCCAGTGCACTAAAGCTGGAGTTTGATCCATTCTCTTTTCTGAGACGGTCAGCTTGCTTTTATTTTGAAAGGATAAATCGTGTCTTCTTTTAGATAAGCATAGTACTACCGAGGGCGCAAACCCGCCCCGTACTTTTTGCGATCAATACAATATTATAGAAAATCCCGAACGACTACCAAGGTAGAAGTTCGAGATTAACATCATCTAAATACAGTTGCCTTTAATCCAGGTTAAGGGCAAATGTATTAGCGTATAATTAATTTTGTTTGTGCATATTTTTGCTGTCCTAAAACAGTCACAAAGTAAAAACCGGGATTAAGGTTTCGAGGAATATTTATAGTTACGTCATTGCTGGTTTGCCCGATATTTTTGCGCAGCACTTCCTGTCCCTTTGCATTGTGTATAACAACAACAACAGGAGCTGCTTCAAATTTATTCAAATCTAAATGAATAGTATTTCCTGTCGTAGGATTTGGAAAAAGACCAATACCATCCTTGATTTCTACTACTTTTACACCAACCGTTCCACTTGTTACGATAGATAATAAAGGAATACCTTCACTCTGCCTACTCTCTCCTGAATGGATACTGTAATAGGCATTATCCGTTTCCTGTTCCACGCCGGAATTAAGTCTTAAATAGACAAACTCATTACAGGACGCACCCTGATCAAAAAGATCCTGGAGGTAAGTTCCAAGTGAAACTTGTTGTCCCTCATTCAGCGAAATAAGCCCATTGGATGAATTGGGTGTTAAATAACCTCCAATAAGCGCTACTGCATTTGGATCCTGACCATATAATCCCTGCCAGTGATCATTTGCTAAAACACAACTATTTGATCGATTACCCAATCCATATAAATCAACATTTCCAGTAGGATTGTTAATAATTTCATTCAAAGTTACCTTCAAATCAGCAGATACGATCTCACGATCGCCAGTTAAGCAGGGCAATTTAAACGGAAGTACTACACTGGCGTCGTATTCCCCAAAATAACCACCCACACGATGGAGTGGCATCCCCACCCACATTAATTGTTGATTGGATTTTATTAATTGATCGTGAGGATCAACCGCTACAAAATAAATGGATAACATCTCTAGAGCAGACGTTGAAACTTCATAAAGAGAAACCGGAGAACTATTACCAAAATAATCGAAAGCCTGAATAGTGATTTCGTACAAGGTGGAAGGATTTAGTTTGGTGACAACGACGGGCGGGTTGATAACTTTTATTACCTGACTCCCAACTTTAACACGATAATAAGCAATTCCAACATTATCCTGACTTAAATCCCAGCTAAGCGTCATACTGGTTTCAGAAATTTGGTCCGTAGAAATATTCGCAGGAGTCGTAGGTGCTTCCCTATCGGTTAAAGAGGCTCCATACTCAAAACATCCGGCATCTATTTCACCTATTATTCTTCTTTTTTTATCCAGATCAATATTAGGGGCATCTTCCTGCAGTCCGGCATTTCTTGCAGGGGAATTCTCTGCCAAATAAAAATTCCACGCATTATAATCTGCAAAATAAGCATTGTAAGTTGTTCCTATAATATTAAAATCAGCAGTTCCGGGTTCTTTCCCTTCGGTTTGGTAAGTTGCCATTATGTTGTTTCGGACTAAGTTTCCTGTACTCAGGTCGCCACCAACATCTTCTTTGCGAGGATTGATTCTAATCCATGGTTTGGAAGAAGGAGAAAACATATTTAAGGGATTCCGGACAACGGTATTATTGGTAATTTTACAATTTTTTGCCCCATAGAGTGCGATACCATGAGGATGGTGGGTGATGACTAAGTTATTCTCAACAACCCAGTCTTCTGCAAATCCATCAAAGTCAACAATTCCCTGCATAATTTCAGTGGGAAGTGGTAAATTGGGGTCGGTAATATCAGCAATTTGATTACCAATTATACGCAAATTTTTCACAGGAGCTCCAAATGTCCAACTTTGAATACCATCGTCATGTTGGGGGCGGGTGGGATGGTAATAATCAAATACAGTCGCATTTTTAATTTGATTATACATGACTTTTTGGTTATTATCCAGCGCACGGATAGCATCTGCACCAAACCAATTGATGATATTATAAGAAAATTCACTATCATTTTGGCGTAGTTCAACAGAAAACCACGTGTTTTTTAAATAGTTATTTTTATAAACACAAAACTTACCTGAAGAAATAATTCCATCACCGCAACCTTCGTACCATTCTTCATTGGTTGTCCAAATAGACGCATCTTCAATACTGTAAATTTTACAATTGGTAATGGTTATATTTTTTGAACCAGAAGAAACATTCACCAAAGTGGAATTGTCTATTTCGTTATTGGTCTCCGGCGAAATATTCAAACCAGAGACATACCAGTTTTTTGTCAAAAAAAAGTTTAACCTTTTCATGAAGGGGGTGTGCATTCGTTCTGCCAAAACATGAACAGGCGTATTATAGAAGCCCTGAAAAAAAGGTGATCCATGAAATCCCGTTCTCAGAAAACAAAAGGTATTCCCATTTATTTGAGTAATATTGTTGGTCAAAAAACTTTCCAAGGTTAAAAAAGGTAATGCTGCCGTTCCCGGGTTACTTTCTGCTCCATTCAAGGGATCAATATAATATACGGTTGCGTCATTTGGTATCTCCCTGACGATTAAATTAAATTTAACCTCCGCAGCTAAATTTCCACTTGTAACATCTAAGGTAATGGTATATTCCCCAACATCATCAGTAGTTGGATCAAAGAAAAATCGCCCCTCACCATTACCATCGTTAATTAAAGTACCAAATTCAGGAATATCCGGGCTGGAAAAATCAATTGTATTAAAATGTTTAAGGCTGGAGAAAAACACAGTAATTCTCGCCCCTTCATATACTTCCTGATTGCCAATAGATGACATTATAATTTGGGATTCCTGCCCATGAGCACGAAATCCGGTTACCAGCAGACAAAAAAGAAGTATTTTAACCCTCATAAATTTATTTTTCTGTATTATAGGTATCCAAAAGTAGTTAAAATTTATCTTAACTCCATCGAATAGCACAAATTTACGTAAACGTTTGCATAAAATTTATAAAAATAATAATTTTGAGTGTAATTTAGCCAAAAATTAGAGATAATTACACTATCTCCATTTCAAAATTTCACAAAAGATATGATTAAGAAACTAAAATTATTTATTGTTATAATAGCGGTCATCTGTGTTGCCCCATCGCTCATTGCCCAAGCTATATTGAAAGGGGAGGTGACAGATAAAATTAGTGGCGAAGAACTAATAGGTGCTACTGTTTATATTTCTGAGCTCAATCTGGGAAACGCCACCGACTTAGATGGTAAATATCGAATTAATTCAATTCCTCAGGGAGAATATACTATTGAGGTTAGCTATTTAGGGTATGTTCCTATTACGATGAAAATTTCTTTTGAAGCAAATAATACCATGGAGCAAAATTTCTCCCTACAATATGAAAGTGTTGTCACAGAAGAAGTCGTCGTTTCTGCCCAGGCCGAAGGACAAATTGCCTCTATCAATCAACAGTTGGCGGACAATACCATCAAAAATGTGGTTTCTTCAAAAAAAATACAAGAAACTCCCAACGCGAATGCGGCAGAGGCTATTGGACGAATATCGGGTGTATCCATCGTTCGTAGTGGAGGTGAGGGCAATAAAGTTGTCATTCGGGGCTTAGCGCCTAAGTTTAATAAAGTACAGGTCGAAGGGATAAGTATGGCCTCGACGGGAGGTGACGACCGTAGTTCCGATTTAAGCATGATTTCCCCTTATATGCTGGATGGCATTGAAGTATCTAAAGCTGCAATGGCTGATCAGGAAGGAGATGTAATTGGCGGAACGGTGAACTTTATTCTTAGACAGGCGCCCGACAATATGACCTTTGACGCTTTATTACAGAGCGGATACAGCAGTCTAAATAAAAGTACGGATAATTATAAATTGGTAATAGGAGGCAGTAATCGTTTTTTTAATAAGAAATTAGGCGCTTTCGCTCAAATTGACTTAGAAAGGAGGGATCGCAGTTCCAATGAAGTTGCTGTTAATTACATCAATAGGACGAATCAGTTAGATAGTTTTCCTATTTCTATGGGCGCCATGTCGGTAAAAGATGTCAGACGAGATATTAAAAGAGCAGGAGCAACGGTTGTTCTTGACTATGCGCTTCCTTCGGGCAGTATTAAAATGAGTAATTTCGTTAGTTTGATTAATACGAAATTAACAGATAGATACGAGCTGTATAATCCGTTTTTTAGTACACACTCTTACGGTCTTAAACAGACAGAGAATGACATTAGGGTAATGACAAACTCCCTGAAGTACAAAAATTCATTTGGTGCATTTACGCTGGATATGGGCATTTCCTATTCTCAATCGCAGAATGAGCTTCCGCAAAACACCAACTTCTATGCGACTGAACCCAATGCCTTTGAAAGTGAAGTGACTACGACTAATGAACCGGATAGTATCCAGTATTATTCCCGAAACAACATTGGTGCGGCTAATGTCCAATTTATAAACAAATCCCTTTTTAACACCAGAGAAGATAAATATGGTGCAGATGTGAATTTGTCATACGATTGGAATATATCCCGACAGGTCAATGTGAAAATTAAAGGAGGTGTAAAATATAAAAAATTAACGAAAGAGTTTACTCAGGAGAGCTTTAGAATACCCGTTGCGCAGGCGGGGCATGGAAGACCATTTGTAGAGGCTGCCATTAATGAATTCAGTTGGTTAAACGAGAGTCTTTCACCAGATGCCAGCAAATTGCCTTTTACGCTTTTTGTTGATAAAGAATACGGCAAGAATGATTTTCCGGAAGGGAAGTATTACATTCAAAACGTTCCAGATGTTAATAAAATTAATGATTTTGCCAATCTTGCAGAGGACTTTTATTTTAAGGATTATATTTTATCTACAAAAGATAATTATTCCGGATTTGAAGAATACAAGGCTGCTTATTTAATGCCAATTATTAAAATAAGTAATAAAGTTACTTTTATTCCTGGCGTACGTTTTGAAAATAACACTACTTCTTATACGGCCATTAGAGGGGATAACACCTTTCAAGACTGGGATGTCGGCTATTTCCATGATACAATGACGGTAAAAAGGTCGAATTCTTATATTTTGCCGATGGTCCATTTGAAGGTAAAACCCACTGACTGGTTTGATGTCAGGCTGGCTTATACACATACGTTGGCACGACCAAATTTCAACCAAATCATACCAAAATGGGACATAGGAATCAGTTCTATTGTTTTCAATAATCCATTTTTGGAGCCGTCCTTATCCAAGAATTTTGATATTTATTTATCCGCTTATAAAAACAAATTAGGTCTATTTACGATAGGTGGTTTTTACAAAAAAATTGACGGCTTGATATACAATGGGGGAAATGCTGCAATTACGGCTGAAGATATACGTATTCATAATTTACCGGCAGATTCAGAAGGAACTGCTTTTTCTAAAATAATTAATAATTCAAATCCGGCAAAACTATTAGGACTTGAAGTGGAGTGGCAAACTAGGTTTTGGTATTTAAACAACTTCTTAAAAGGAGTCGTGCTTACCGTTAATTATACTAAAACATTCTCTAGTGTAGATTATGAACGAACTGTACTTGAGCAGGAGTTCCTAAATGAGCCACCATGGGTAAAAATCACCGAAAAAAGCACGCCATATAACGAACGACTGGTTTTTCAGCCAACAGACATTTTTAATTTGACATTAGGATATGACTATAAAAAATTATCAGCGCGTTTATCCTTTCTTTATCAAAATGATATTTTTTCAAACCCTAATTTTTTTAGATTATTAAGAGGGGCAACGGATGATTATTTCAGAATAGACTTTAGTCTTAATCAAAAATTACCGTGGAAGGGATTTGAAGCAATACTAAACTTCAGCAACCTGACTTCTGCTAAGGAACAAAATTCACTTATTTCAAGTAGCCTGCCAACCAGAGTACAATACTATGGATTTACGCTGGACCTGGGGGTTCGATACCGAATAAAATAGTACTTTTACACAATCTTTATATCAAAAACTATAAGTTATGAAAAAAATACTTTTATCATTAGCCGCTTTTTTATTTGTGGTTAATCTGTCATTTGGACAGGCCGATACAATAGTGGTGCCGAATGATTTTGGCGGGAGTCCTTTCGGCTCAATTAATAAATTTATCCTGGGAGATACGACCGCAAGCGGAGAACGAGTCAATCCAGATCGTTATTATCAATTAGAAAAAAATAAAATTTACTTTTTGGATGGAATATTTTTCTGTGATTTCGACCTTAGGTTAATTGCGGAAGATGTTGAAGATGGAGAAACACCTCCTATTGTAGCTTCAACAGCCGGCGCAGATGGGGTGATTCAACTGATACAATTCAAATTCTTCAAGAATGCTTATGTTAAAAATATCATTTTCCAAATGACACCTCCCAGTGGAAATGGAGAATCGAATGCTTGTTTTTTCTTATCAGGCGAGGGCATGAATTATGAATTTGATAACGTCAGGATAGAATGGGGATTATGGACAGGAATGGTAACGGAAGTTCCCGTAAATAAAGTAATCATCAAAAACTGTTACTTTAGAAACCCTCAACATAAGACCAACATTTGGAATGGTCGTGGGTTTGGTTTTTATCAGGAAAATCCGGCAGATTCGGTTATCATGCAAAATAATACATTTTTCAATATGAATTCTTTTGCATTTTTTGCCGATATTAGTTCTATCCCTCCGGATTATTTATTGTTTGATCACAATACGATTGTTAATTCAATGAAGTTTCCTATTCACTCTTTTTGGTTGCCGAATGCAACCGTAACCAATAATTTATTTTACAATGCCCATTCTTATGGCGAGACCTCTGCTGATGTTGTGGGGCAGGATCCTGATGGACAAAAATATGGTATTATTAATATTGATGCCATTCCATCTGACTTGATTGAATACTATGGAATTGCAGAAGGAGACAGGAAGTATGTCGTCGCTAATAATGGATTCTTCTATAAGCAGGAGATTAAAGACTATTGGACTGAATATGGGCTGGGCGAAACCCCTTTTATGAATGAGCGGGTAACTGGAATGTTCGCAGATAATGCTACTTATCCTTTTTTAGAAGTATCCAATACTTATGGCAATGATCCTGATTTTGTTAATCCTGGAGAGGGGATGACTTCTATGATTCAGTGGATGAAAAACAAACGAGACCTCATGGGTAACACCTATTGGGGTTGGGATCCGGATGGAGATAAATTTGCGGTTCAATGGCCCTTCCCGGAAGACCTATCGTATAATAACCCAACATTAAGAGTTGCTGCAGATGGAAATTATCCATTAGGTGATTTGAATTGGTGGCCTGAATTAAAAGCAAATTGGGAAGCAGGAATTGTTGCGGTTAAAGATGTTCCAAGTTCAGAAATCGGAAGCGTCAAAGTAAATCCTAGTCCTGCATCAGATCACCTGACAATTAGTTACGAATTGGCTAAAAAATCTGATATTCTCATTACTGTTTATAATTTAAAAGGTGCACAGGTAATAACTCTTTTTAAGGGAGCTCAGCAAGCAGGGAATCAATCATTCAACTGGACGATTGACAGCTCTATCCCAAGCGGAATTTACTTAGTTAGAATTTCAGACGGCATTGGAGCTTTTACTAAAAAAGTGATTGTTCAAAAATAACATTATCCTATAAAGTATATTATCAAAAAGTGATTAACGAGGTTTCTCGTTAATCACTTTTTTTTATCAAATATAGTTAGGCTGTCCAAAATTAAATTCAACAATTCCCCATATAACACAATTTTTCAAATTTCGTGTAAAATTTAAAGAACTTATGGATAAATCCATGGCTTTAAAGCCTCCATTATTAGTCAAAGCCACCCCAAATAAACAACAAAACACCAGATGCCCTCCTAACTAAAACGAAAAAACAACCAGTATAAAAATTACTACCCTGTCACGGAATTTTTCCATAAAAAAAGAGAGCCGAAAAAATCGACTCTCTAAAATTTATTGAATTCTTAGCGATGAAAAATATTAATTTTTCAAAACTTTTCTCGTACTCACCTTACCGGCACTATTCGCTTCTATCAAATATAATCCTGAAACAAGCTTCGATAAATCAATAGATACCGTTTTTTGAGCATCACCGTCATAACTTGTTACCAATCGACCATGAACATCAAAAACGCTTACTACTTCAATATCCTCTTCTGCCTCAATAATCAAATTATTTGAGACTGGATTAGGATAAACTTTGAAGAAAGGTCTATTTTCTACATCGTAAGTCCCAACAGCAGCCTCTCCAACTCTAAAGTTATCAAACTGCATGGTAAATGCATAGGTATCTGGCCAAATAACATTCTCTACCAAAATAGCCTGAATCTCTGAATAATCATTCTCCAGAATAGTGCCATCCCAATCTGGTAAACCATCTTGTTCTGAAATATTATATCTCATCGTATGCCACTCACCATCAGCAGGAACGCCCATATTGATCGCTAAAAACTCTCGCATTAACGCTCTGTCGGCATTTGGTCCCCATGGAGACACCAAGAAGGCTACTGTATCAACTGCTTCTCCTCCATAAGTTGCTCCTGGTTCAATTTTTACATCAAAAGCAATAAATGGATTATCGGTAATATCCATGATGATGTTTTGATTCTTTGTGAAATTAAAGAACTGCCCATCATAGAAATTCACCTGACTAATTACCTCATTTAAAACACCTCCATCCTGTATGATGTCAAATGCTGGCGTTCCATCTGGATGCTCAATTCCATTAGGTCTCCATAATGCAAAATCAACCGGCTCCTCAAAATCCTCATAATACGTAGTTACAACCGTCGGTGGTACTGCCGCATCCCCTACTTTGAAATTATCAAACTGCATGGAGAATGAATAGGTATCCGGCCAAATAACGTTTTCCACCAAAATAGCCTGAATCTCTGAATAATCATTTTCCAAAATCGTTCCATCCCAATCCGGTAAACCAAACTGTTGGGAAATATCATACACCATGGTATGCCATTGTCCATCGGCAGGAACGCCCATATTGATGGCCAAAAACTCACGCATCAGTGCGCCGTCTGCATTCGGTCCCCATGGAGACACCAAGAAGGCTACTGTATCAACTGCTTCTCCGCCATAAGTTGCGCCTGGCTCTATTTTTACATCAAAAGAAATATATGGATTGCCGGTTATGTCAAAAATTAAATTTTCATGGGTAGTAAAATTAAAAAACTGTCCATCATAAAAATTCACCTGATTGACGACTTCGTTCAACACCCCACCATCCTGTGTAACATCAAATGCGGGTGTTCCATCTGGGTGAGTTGTTCCATTTGGACGCCATAAGTCAAGACTTACAGGACTTTCAAAATCTTCGGTATAGCTGGTTACAACCGTCGGAGGTGCTGCGGCATCCCCTACTTTGAAATTATCAAACTGCATGGTAAATGAATAAGTATCCGGCCAAATAACATTCTCCACCAATATTGCCTGAATCTCTGAATAATCATTCTCTAAAATCGTTCCATCCCAATCCGGTAAACCAAACTGTTGGGAAATATCATATC
>CAZNCI010000001.1:31035-44268 GCA_964571475.1 uncultured Saprospiraceae bacterium
TTGGTCGCCATAAATCAAGGCTAACCGGACTTTCAAAATCTTCGGTATAGCTGGTTACAACCGTGGGTGATGCGGTATAAACATAATTTGAAATATCCAAAGTAGCTCCAGGCACACCTCCGAAATCAGTATTGGTGTCATTATAAGAAGCGTAATTATTCAAAACGGTAGCTCCTGTTCTAAAACCATAATCGGTTGCAAGCACAGTTGCTGTTCCCCCATCGGGCGTGACTACTACGCTATAAGTTTTATTAGGCACATCTACGTCCATGGCAATATGGTAAGAAGTACCGGCAGCATAAGTAATTTCATTGATGTATTCATATCCAGAACTATTATACGCTCTGATAATCCCCCCAGGGTGAAAACCTACAATACAGGCCATGTCGCCCCAAGTGCCAACGGTAACATCTGACAGTCCCACGCCTCCATTCATAGGAGCATCGGAAGGGACGACGTCAAATTCAACTGTAAATACACCAGAATCAGGGCCAAAATCAGTATTGACAACTTCCTGGCCAAATACATAGCTAGTTAGAAACATCAAAACCAGAAGCGGTAAAACGCTGGTCAATTTGTAATTTTTTTTCATAATAAAAATTTTTGTTTGTTGTATAATAAAAGATGAACCAAAAAAACAATGGTATTCTCCATCTAATTAATGATAAGTTTAACTTGTGCAGTAAAAGAAGCTCCTTTTAGATTTATTTGATAAATACCATTCGTGAGCTTTAAATCTCCTAGATTCAGATTTGTCTCAGGTTGAGCATGACTAAGAAATTCTCGATATAATTCTCTTCCCATAAAATCAAAAATCCGTAATACAGTTTGTTCCTGTTGCAATGCTTCAGGAATACTAATTCTTAGATAATCATCCGCTCCAATAGGGTTGGGAGCAACGTTTAAGTCATTAGTATCAAAGGTTGTGTCAAATGTAGCATTGGGTTTTAAACCAATGGTTAGTTCAAGATAAGGTCTGTTGATAGATCGTGGTTCATTTTCACTACTAACCACAAAGTAGGTGTCTGCATTTTCATTTTCTATGTTAGCATTAAGTCTAAAAAAAATATAATCCCCCTCATTAGCGCCTTGCTCGTACTCATGGTTAATGTAAGTTGAAATTATTTCGACGGATGTCTCATTGACAGGTAAAATACCGAATGTCGATATAGGGTTAATGTAATTTTGAATCAAACCAATTCCGTTAGATCCTGATGAAAAACTTCCCTGCCAATGGTCGTTAGGACTAACGTCGCTCTTTGCTCTAGCGGTCAGACCATATAAATCAATCCCGCTTTGAGGTGTATTATTAGACCTTTTATAATTAAGATGAAGTTTTGCAGACTTTACTTCCTCCCAGTCTTCGAGTTTAGGTAATTTGAAAGGTATGACAGCTGATGTGTTGTAACTGGCTGTTATGCCGCCAATCTGATGCTCATAAAGACCAACCCATTCCAGTTTGTTATTGGATCTAATTTGTTGATCGTGTCTGTCTGCGGGAATCAACAATTGATAAGGACTATCAGCGGGCTTAGGTTCTGTACTCGCCGAAATACTACTGATGAAAGAAACATTACCAGCATAATCAACGGCAGTCAATTTAAAATCATAATTACTATCATCTTTTAAACCATAGATGAATGCATCCGTATCAGTCGTCGTGTGAACTTTGTCATCGTATCGCACTTCATAGTGAGAAACATATATATTATCAGTAGCAGGTGACCATGAAAGATGAACGCTGGAACTAGAAATACTTACTACTTCTAAATTATTTGCCGGGGATGGTTTTTCTACATCAAAAATTGCAGCATCTCTTTCAAAACAGCCTCGATCTATATTATCTGTCGGCACCCTCACTAAATGATCCAAATCAACCTCTGGCGCATCATCGACCAATCCTGTATTGATTACAGTAGCACTTTCCTTTAGGTAGAAATCCCAATTTGGGTAATCATTAAAAAAAGTATTATACGCTGTACTCACAGTATTGTGATCGGCTGTTCCCGGAGTTTGATCGAGAGAAATAGTCCCCGATAGATTATTCCGAACCAAATTACCCGTACTTAGTCTCCCATCCTTATGGGGATTGATTCTCACCCATGGATGAGACCCGTAAAAGAATAACTCTAAAGGATTTCGTATGACGGTATTGTTTACAACTTTACAATTTTTAGCTCCGAAAAGCGCAATGCCGTGGGGGTGATCCAATACCACTAAATTATTAGACACAATCCAATCTTCCGCAAAACCATCAAAAATAACAATGCCTTGCATGATGCTCGTTTTAAGTGGCAAATCGGGATCAGTACAGCTAAAAATAAGATTTCCTATTATTTCAATTGATTTAATTGGTGTTGAAAATGTCCAACTTTGAAAAGCGTCATCATGATTGCCTACTGGTGGCGGAAGATCGTAATCATCAACCACCGCATTAATCACTGTATTATAATTGAAGCTATTATAACTTTTGATTCCACGAATTGCATCACCGCCAAAACGATCGATAATATTGTAATCAAAATGGTTAAAGGACGCATCAACTGTCACCGAAAAATAAGTATTCGTCAATAGGTTATTTCTGATCGTCACATACTTGCCTTTATTTAGGATTCCATTGCCACAATTGTCGTACCAATCCTGATTTTCAGTCCAGATACTACTGTTCTTGATTGCATAGATATGGCAATTCTCAACGATTATATTTTGGGCATTGGCAACGAGTTTCAGATAATCACCCTTTTCTGTCATTCCTGCCGATTCCGGACTAATTTCAAGACCGGAAATCACCCAGTTTTCGGCAAAAACTACGGTTAATCGCCTAACAGCAGGAGTGTGCCCCGCTTGTGCCACTATATATATATTCTCATCATTTTTTCCCAATACCTCCGGACGACCATGGTATCCATCCCGTAAAAAAATAATGTCCCCATCTTCCAAAGTTGTATTACTGGAAAAGATATTTTGCAAACTACCCCAGGGGTTTAAAGAATCTCCCGTATTACTCATATTCCCATTGACCGGATCGCTATAAAAAACGCGACCTCCTGCAATACGCTCCAAAACGGTGAGGTGAATCGGGACGATAGTCGTACCAGTCGTTCCTGAGACGGATAAATGAAATAAATAATCCCCCTCCTGCCCCAGCTGGGTGTTGATTAATATTTTTCCTGTATTATCTCCATTATTAATAATTTCACCAAAAGAGGGAAGATCAGTGGAAGAAAAGGATACACTGCCAATGACCGGGTCAAACGCCGTAAAATAAATGCTAATCCCCGCACCAACCATCACTTCCTGGTCTCCAATTGGAGAGACAACTATGTGATTATCCTGATTGGCAAAGGTATTTGCAGATAGATTGTTTATAAAAAACACAATCACACATAACACACCTAAGCTAAACGAAAATAGCTGAATGAATCCTTGTTCTAATTTCTCTTTTATGTGCATATTTATTCGTTAGATAGTACTATCTCAAAAATCAATAATCTACCTGTCAGTTTAAGACAGGCAGACTAATGAAAACTTAATTACTTTATTTTAAAATTGTCATTTTTTTAACTCCTGTGAAATTTCCAGACTGTAGCTTATAGAAATAAGCACCAGGGATTAAATTTTTGGTGTCAAATTCAAATTGATATCTTCCTGCGGCTAAGGCTTCATTTACCAATGATTTAATTTCTTTGCCAAACATATCATAAACACCTAATTTCGTCATTCCTTTTTCAGGAATATTAAAGGTGATGACTGTTTGAGCAGAAAATGGATTTGGGTAATTTTGCTTTAAATCATAATTACCAGCAGCAGCGGTTGGTTCTCTCAGGTCAGTCGTAATCTCGGTCGGTTCAATATACTGTTCTCTCAGGTCTGGATCCCAGTTTAAATCACCTACGGGTAAGCCATCGTGCCCTCCGACTAATAACTCGGAATTTTGATAGGCCATACTCTCCGGTAAGGGCCATTGCAAGCCTGCTAAAATGTCAACGCCCTGCTCTTCGTCGTAATTTCGATTATCTCCTGCATCTCCAGACAATGGACTTCCCGGTGTTAATGTTGCTCGGTAAGTTGTACAGTAATCTGCCACTTTGCCTACGACCCATTCATCCATAACGGTGTCTGTAAAATTAGGATCTTGTTCGACATTACTATGTGCGATAAAATTGGGATGACCCAGTTCATCATCAAAAAAGGCCTGCGTTCTGGTATTCATCCACGTTGGACCTGAAATCCCATCATGTGTATCCCAGTAATTTTTAATCGGAGCAGGAGAAAAATAAGCGTTATTGGTCAAAATAACCGTTCGTTCTGCTTCGGTTAGTCCAGCTTCATCTAGCAATTCAGAAGGCACGTCGTATAATGAAATAATAGAATATGGCGACCCGTCTGGTTCGTACCAGGTACCACTTTGCGACTCCTCCGAATCGCCATAAGCATGAGTACCATAAAAGATATTACTTCGGATATAAGCATTGGATGTAAATCTCAATCTCATCATATCTATCAATGAAGTAAAAATTGTATTGTGTTCAATAATTGCAAATTTAGCCAATCCGTTTTCCTGAAAAAGCCAAAAAGCATTATTATTGAAATAAGTATTATTCGTTACGATAAGGGTATCGACAGGTAAGGCCGGCATCGTGACTTGTTGTCCAATAAACATATGAGTAGGGGAAACACCATTTCGCCAGACACAATCTCTAAAATAAATAGATGCATTAGCTCCATCAAATCGAGTAGCACCACCAGTAAAAGCATTAAAGACACATCCTTCAAAACTTGCACTTATGTCATCCGCCGAAAATATTAAACCTTTTATCCATTCAGCATCATATTCCCGGTCTAAGTCCACTCCATTAAAGATTAGGTTTTTAAATTCATGTCGATTTCCATCTCCGGTAAATTCAAACATAGGTCTGATATTAACCCCATCGGCAAACTTGCCACTTACAATAATTGGAGGCCGTTGAGAATCGTCTCCGCCTGCAATGATACTAAGGGGATAATCCGCAATGATCGTTGCTGTGAGTACGTAAATTCCTCCTCTTTCCAATCTGTATATCCTATTGGGATTAACCCTTTCACCCGTAGCAGTCGTATCGCCAATTATAGTATAAGCGATAGCTGGCTCTCCTTCATCATCTAATGGTGGAATATCAATAATGTCCTGTGCATTTATGACATTTGAAAGAGAAAAAAAGGCGATAAAAAATAAAAATAGTTGTATTTTTTTTTGCATAATAGATGGTATTTAAATGATTCATATTGATTCAATATTAATTCAATATTTTACTTTTAATAAATTTATAATTTCATGCGTACCCCGATGTCGATTGTCGCACCATAATCCTGTATGGAGGCATCCCACCGGGCTCCTTTTACCAAGTCCCTGTCTTTTGCGCCTGAAATATTATTTATATTACAGAATACCTGTAAATTAGCCCAAGGCAATTTTTGCTTCACCGAAAAATCCCAACGCAAGTAGTTATCTGAAAACTGTGACAACTCAGGCCAAAATTGTGGTCTTTTAAAAGTAGAAGACTGGTATAACATCGAAAATCTCGCAGAAAAACCTTTGTAATCATACCCCAATTGTACATTGACAATATCATCCGGTTGGTTGATTAACTGACTGGTGTAAAAGGTATCAATATTTGCCCATATCGGTGGATCCCAAGGTAATTCAGCTAAATTTTTGATCTCCGTACGGGGGTATTTTGCCTCGGAAAAAATATGTGTGTAGTTCACATTGAATACGATGCCCTGAAGGGCTCCGGGAAGAAACCAAAAATTCATCTGCCAATCTGCCTCCAGACCGCTTACCGTTGCAGTATATTCATTGTTCTTTACTGTATAAATATTGCGAAAGCGATTTTCCTCCGACAAATCATATTCTTCTGGATCAATAATCACTCTTTTCCCTAAATTAAAAATCATATTTTCAATCTTCTTCGTAAAACCTCCAATGGTAAAGAGTCCAATATGATTTTCATGAAAAGATAGATATAAATCAAAATTATTGGCAAACTCCGGTTCTAGCCCGTAATTATTCCAGGATACGGTATTGGCCCAAAGGTCTCGTCTTGGTGTAATTTGATTATAGCTAGGGCGTGATAATGTCTGCGTAAAAGCCATTCTGATATTGAACCATTCAAAAGGGCTATACTTTAAGTGAATCATCGGCAATAAAAAAGCATTAGTCCTTGTGACCGTTGTATCCTTTAAGATATAATTCCTTTCGGCAAAGGCGATATTGGTGATTCCCTGCGTACCTGTGTAAATAGTCTTGTTCTGTTCATACCTTACACCTGGGATGAATTTCACTTTCTTTCCAATATTTATTTCTGCCATCAAATACCCCGCCGTTAAATATTCATTTCCCGAATAATCATAGGTATTGGAACTGCGCTCCAGATTAAAATAACCATCCATTGAAAGCCCCTCCGCATTTTTTAACGCATCTAATACCTCCTGCATTAAATCAAGCCTGGCAACCGAACCCACCGAATATTCTCCTGCTAAAAAATCCTTATGGTCAAAATTGTCATTATTAAACAATGTATAAGGTAGCCTATTCCCAATTTCCACCGTCTCTTGCATCCAGGGGAAAGCCCTCAATATGGCATCATTTGCACTTTGTCCACTTCCAATCTTTAAGTCTCCGCCATAAATATCCCGATCGTGAAAGCGGTCTTTGGTCCTATATTTAAAGCCTGTTTTTAAATTTCCATTGATCTGTTTATTGATAGAAAAATCATACTGGATATTAAAAGAAGAAGACATTTGCTGCTCTTCTGTGACAAAAGTCCCTTCATTATACCGATTAAAAAAAGTCTTACTATCGTCGATATTAGCAAAACCAGCTACCTGATCAGGCGCAATGGCGTCATCTTTTACGGCAGAAGCCAGTGCGCCATCCTGTTCAAAAACAAAACTTAAAGTTGATGGCTGCTTATTATTCGTAAAAGAATAGGCCACTTTCCCATCAATTTTGAACAAACCAAATCTTTTTTCAAAATCGAGAATACTACTTGTTGTATTTAGATTATACTGTTCAGCTCTTGACTCATAGATGTGTTTTCTTGAATTGATGTCAAAGGTTTGATTGTATTTATCGACATCGGTCTCTCCTGAATTATAAATGTTTTTAAAATGAATGACCCCATCCTTTAATTTGTAATCAAAAACTAAGGTGGCCCCCGTTCGGGATTTTTCTCTAATAGCATCGGTTAACCGCAATGATTGGATGTAAACCGGATTATTTTTTCCTATTTCAGCACTATTCCTTACATTATAATTGGCCAGGAGGCTGTTAGAGCTTCTATTTCTCTTTTCAATATTACCTTGTAAATAAATTCCAAATTTATTATCAAAAAAACGATTACTGACATTTCCAACTATCATATAATCGGAGTTTGTCGATTTAAGTCCATTGTGAGCTATTTGTGCGACTAGATCGTAATGCCAGTCTTTGGGTGCAACCCTCAATTTGAAGTTAACCGAACCCCCAATGAAATCGGCATCCTGATCGGCAGTGACTGACTTCATTACTTCAATCCCATCAAGAGAATATGGCGAAATCATACTAATGTCGGTACTCCTGTCTCCTTCTCCACCCGACATGGCAACGCCTTCAAACATCACCTTACTATACTTAGGTGATAATCCTCGAATAACTACCTTATTGCCCTCGCCTCCCGTTCTTAACACAGAAACACCGGAAATACGTCCAATGGTTTCTGCTGCATTAGCATCCGGTAACTCCTGGATTCTTTCCGCAGAAACAACGTTGACGATTGACTTTGAATTAAGCTGATCGTTAATGGCACTCATCTGACCTTTGGCCTGTGCCGTTACTTCAACTGCCCCCAGTGCAATCCCTTCAAAACCCAGTTTGACGTCCACCTTAGTCACTTCTCCCTCGACCACTACTACCGATTCAATTTTGTCCTCATATCCAATATAGGTAATTTTGAGTAAGTGCTCGCCAGCGGGGACATTGGGCAAAATAAATTTGCCATCAATATCCGTTGCAGTTCCAATACTGCTGCCTTCAATAATTGCAAAAGCTCCAATCAATGCATCGCCGGAAGTGGCATCTTTGATGATGCCTTTAATGCTTCCTTTTTGACCAATAGCCACGACAGATGCCATTAACGTAAAGAATAAAACAAGTATAGGTAATTGTATTAATCTTGGTATCATGATAGCTTTTTATTTATGTAGATAGAATGTCATAAGCACATAAAAATTTTCAATTATAGTATCTAAATTATCGAAAATCAAGGTTAATATGTGTGTTTATGTCTAGCAAATATATCTCTAAATATTAAATTATGCAAACGTTTGTATAATATTAATAAATTAACTAACATTGTGTCCAATAGACAAGACATTTTTTTTAGACAAACAATATAAAAATTAGATAAAAGTGGCAAGACAAAAATTTAAAAATGTAAACTTCCTTTGGAATGACAAATACGCCAAATCCCTCAAAGGAAATGAAGTTGATTTATTAATTTATCGTTCCAATCTTCTGGGAGCTGATTTAAGAATCACCAATTTCGGAGGAGGCAATACCAGCTGCAAAACAACCCAAAAAGATCCTCTGACTAAAAAACCAACAACCGTCATGTATGTTAAGGGCTCTGGAGGCGACCTTGGGACACTCCAACGAAATGGACTTGCAGCACTGTACATGGATCGGCTCAACAACCTTAAAACGATATATCGTGGGTTAAAATATGAAGATGAAATGGTTGCCTTATACCAACATTGTATTTATGACCTCGACTCCCGGGCGCCCTCTATTGATACGGCTCTTCATGCTTTTTTACCTTTCAAACATATCGATCACCTACATCCTGATGCGGTAATTGCCATTGCCGCCTCCAAAAATAGCCAAAAAATCACCAAAGAAATCTGGGGAGATAAAATGGGATGGCTTCCCTGGCAACGCCCCGGTTTTGACCTTGGCATCATGATAGGTAAGCACTATGAGGAGCATCCACAAATTGAAGGAATCATTTTGGAGGGACATGGAATGTTTACCTG
This sequence comes from uncultured Saprospiraceae bacterium, assembly GCA_964571475.1. Taxonomy (GTDB): domain Bacteria; phylum Bacteroidota; class Bacteroidia; order Chitinophagales; family Saprospiraceae; genus JALVDO01. Next base: position 40,090 of record CAZNCI010000001.1, read on the forward strand.
GGGGGATACATCCTACGATTGTTATATAAACAGTTTGGAAACAATTGAAAAAGCTGCTGACTTCCTAAATAAAAAATTCAAAGAAAAGGCGGCTTTTGGTGGAGCTAAAATAAAAAGCTTAACTTCAGGTGCAAGGACAAAACAAGCAACACTCATTGCTCCTGTTCTTCGTGGTCTATGCTCAGCTGAACAAACAATGGTTGGGCATTTCACAGATGATAAAAATGTGTTGGAATTTATCAATAGTAAAAAATTAAATAAACTAGCGCCAATGGGCACATCCTGCCCCGATCACTTTCTCCGAACTAAAATCAAACCGCTGGTGTTATCCATTCGCCCAGATGAAGATCTTACAAAAGCTAAGGTACTCGACAAGATTAATCAACAATTTGATCTTTACCGAAAGGATTATCAATCTTACTACGAAACACATAAACGCAATAATAGTCCCGCCATGAGAGATCCCAATCCCGTGGTTATTTTATACCCCGGTGTTGGTATGTTTACCTTTGCTAAAAATAAAGCAACCGCCAGAATTGCTTCTGAGTTTTATATTAATGCCATTAATGTAATGAAAGGAGCAGAGGCCGTGTCGAAATATATTTCACTACCTCTACAGGAAGCTTTTGATATAGAATACTGGTTATTGGAAGAAGCCAAGCTCCAACGCCAACCACCTGAACAATTGCTCTCTCGAAAAGTGGCATTGATTACCGGAGCAGGAGGTGGAATCGGAAGCGCCATTGCCCAAAAAATTGTCGCTAATGGAGGAGTCGTTGTCATGACGGATATCAATGAAAAAAATTTAGAAAAAGCTGCAGGCGTTTTCAACAAAGATCAATGTACCTATATCGCAAGTGATGTGACGAGTGAAAAATCTATTCAAACGGTATTTGATAAAGCATGCCTAACCTTCGGAGGCGTGGATATTATCATACATAGTGCAGGCATTGCCATTTCAAAAAAACTGGAAGACACTACAGAAAAAGACTGGAATCTATTACAGGATATTTTAGTTAAAGGACAATTTTTATTGGCGCAAAAAGCCGCGAATATCATGCGTCAACAAAACTTAGAAGGAGATGTCATTAATATTGCCAGCAAAAACGGTTTAGTCTCCGGTCCCAACAATGTCGCTTACGGCACCGCAAAGGCCGCTCAATTACACCTGTCCAGACTACTTGCCGCCGAATTGGGACCTGATAAAATACGGGTTAATACCATTAATCCTGATGCCGTCATTGTTGGCAGTAAAATATGGGAAGGCAAATGGGCGCAGGGTCGTGCTAAGGCTTATGGCATTAAAGTGGAAGACTTACCCGCTCATTATGCCAAACGGACATTACTCAATGCCATCATCCTTCCCGAAGATATAGCGAAGGCTGCTTTTGCATTATTGACACAGCTAAAAAAGAGCACAGGGCTGATTATTAACGTAGATGGCGGAGTTGCTCCGGCTTTCACAAGATAAAATAAAACATCATGATTATTGACAAAAATAAAATTTTAGAAATAAATAATTCTTCCTTAGAGCAGCATAATGAAATATTCAAAATAACGGCCGATTTGCTGTCTAAAAAAGGCATAGATATCGAGCATATTATTGCTACGATCCAGGCTTATAATATTGCTATCCCAAGCTGGGCACTTGGAGCCGGCGGAACCCGGTTTGGTCGCTTTGGATATGGAGGCGAACCCGGAAATTTAACACAAAAAATTGAAGATATAGGAATTATTCACGCTTTGACTAATTCTGCTGGTGCGGTTTCTTTGCACATTCCATGGGATATCCCACAGGATGCTAAAGCGACAAAAGACCATGCTGCTTCTCTAGGCATTATTTTTGATGCAATGAACTCCAATACCTTTCAGGATCAGAAGGGACAAACCCACAGTTATAAATACGGCTCCCTTTGTCATACGGATAAAGCCGTGAGAGATCAGGCAATCGCCCATAATAAAGAAGTAATCGACCATGGAATTGCACTGGGGTCTAAATCACTTACGGTATGGTTGTCCGATGGTTCTAATTTCCCCGGACAATTAAATTTTAGGCGTGCGCTCAATAACACTCTGGCCAGTCTAAAAGAAATTTATGCGCACTTACCAAAAGATTGGAAATTATTCATAGAATACAAACCTTATGAGCCAAATTTTTATTCTATGGTCATACAGGATTGGGGCACTTCCTCGCTATTAGCCCGGGAATTGGGTCCTCAGGCTTATACCTTGGTTGATTTAGGGCATCACCTCCCGAATACCAATATTGAGCAAATTGTTGCGACTTTAATGTCCCGTGGGCTGCTTGGAGGTTTTCATTTCAACGATAGTAAATACGGGGATGATGATTTAACGGTAGGTGTCATCAAGCCCTATCAATTATTTCTCATTTTTAATGAATTGGTCTATGGAATGGCAAATAATGATACCAATAACCCAATTCCCGCATGGATGATTGATGCGAGCCATAATGTGAAAGATCCTTTGGAAGATTTGATGCAATCTATCGAAGCCATTGAAACGGCCTATGCCAAGGCTTTATTAATAGATCAAAAAGCATTAGAGCAGGCACAATTAAATAATGATGTGACAATGGCGCAACATATATTAAAAGATGCCTTTAATACAGATGTTCGTCCACTTTTGGCAGCAGCCAGAAGAAGAGGAGGCGCAGCTATAAATCCTATCGAGACTTATCGCACATTGGATGTGAGAAACGTATTGATTGATGAAAGAGGCATGGACAACGCCGCTACCGGTTTGTAAATGGGTGAAGTTGAATCCACCTTATTCTGACAAATAAAAAGCACCATGGAGTTATACACACTTGTTTTTGATATTGGTAAGACTAACAAAAAATGCCTGTTATTTGATGAACAGTTTATCGTTCAGGATAAGGTGGAGACTCACTTACCCGAAATTACAGATGAGGATGGATTCCCCTGTGAAGATATTGACCTTCTAAGCAAGTGGATATTAGATACATTTGACCACTTTCATCAAAAACACGGGGCAAAAATCGGCTTTGTTAACTTTTCAACCTACGGAGCGTCTTTTGTTCATTTGGATGAAAAAGGAAGGGTTATTTCGCCGCTTTACAATTATCTTAAACCGGTGCGGGATAATTATTTTGACGACTTTTATAAAAAGTATCACGGCAAGGATTATTTTTCAAAAAGAACGGCATCTCCTGCTTTAGATTTCCTCAATTCCGGATTGCAACTTTTATGGATCAAACAAGAAAAGCCTGCTGTTTTTAATCGCATAAAATCAAGCTTGCACCTGCCTAATTACTGTGGCTATTTATTTCATAAAAAAGCGTATAGTGAATATACCAGCATCGGTTGTCATACAGCCTTATGGGATTATGAAAAAATGGATTACCATGAGTGGGTAAAAAAGGAGGGGATATTGCCTTTACTCCCGGTAATAACCGAGGGAACGAGGTATTTAGATATGAAATATGCAGGCAGTAATCTTCGGGTAGGCGTTGGTTTACACGATAGTTCTGCCGCTTTAATTCCCTATTTATTTGGGGTAAAAGAACGGTTCATTTTAATTTCTACCGGCACTTGGAGTATTACCTTAAATCCCTTCAGTAAGGATATTTTGACGAGCGAGGAGTTAAACAGGGATTCCCTGCAATTCCTTCGGGTAAATGGGCAACAAGTTAAAGCTGCCCGGCTTTTCCTGGGCAATGAATTTGCGCTGCAAATAGAAAAATTAAATAAATATTTCAAAAAAGCAAAGGACTACTTCAAGACCATTAGATTCCAAGAAGAAAAATTTATAACCTTTGTTAATACAGGAACAAAAATCTTCCATTTTGAATCACTTGGTGAAAAGTCCAAGGGTAATAACCAGATCTTAAGCTGCTTCAATTCTTTTGATGAAGCCTACTACCAACTAAATTACGAGCTCGTATTAAGACAGTTAGATGCCTATTATTTAGCAAAGGGAACTACCGAAGATATTCAAACGGTATTTATTGATGGCGGTTTTAGTAATAATGAGGTGTTTTGTTCAATTTTTGCTCGAAAACTACCTGATATTTCGTTAAAAAAGACCCAATTAGCAGCTGGGTCTTCTTTGGGCGTTGCGATAATAATGCGCCCTGAATTATTTACTCAAAGGCGTTTTGAGGAGATACTTGGGGTGGAGGTAATCTAACCCGAATTA
>CAZNCI010000002.1:0-41590 GCA_964571475.1 uncultured Saprospiraceae bacterium
CCCCCAAGTGTCGGTGTGAATCCCTAAGCGACCCAAAGGGAGCTTAGGTTCACGCTGACACTGGTGGCTTAAAGCACCCCTCCATACTCCAAGTGTCAGCTTGAACCCTCCTGCGTCGGGCATTCAAACTGACACTTTTGGAGAAATCAATGAGGTTAGAGATAAAAACTTAATTCAGGCAATCGTTGTTTCATTTAAGAATGAGATATAAATAAATGTTCCTTTTTAAATTGCCATGGATAACGCCTCCTGTGTCACAAGCCCGTCCCGCACTCCTGCGGGATGCACTTAATTAAAAAAAATAAACGATGCCAGCAGATAAACAAATGCCCTATTTCATCAAACCTTCTATCAATTTGCCGAAAGGCAAAAAAGAAGAAGCTTTAAAAGCAGCCTGCGATGCCATCATTATTAGTTTGCAGGAAGAGACCGATACGATTTTGAAGATGGCGACCATCAATTGCCTATTGAAGACCTATTTGCCCTACGCCTATTGGGTCGGTTTTTATATCTATAAAAACGGTAAATTATCCGTTGGTCCCTATCAGGGAACACTTGGTTGTCTTTATATTGAAATGGGTAAAGGTGTTTGCGGCAAAGCGGCACAGGACGAAGCGACTCAAATCGTGGAGAACGTTCACGCCCTAGAGCAGGGAGAAGCCCATATCGCCTGTGACCCCAATTCAGCTTCAGAAATTGTATTACCCGTTTTTGATGCCAATCGAAAACTAATGGCTGTACTGGATATTGACAGTACACTAACCGCTTCTTTTGATGAAACAGACAAACAGTATCTCGAAGCAATGTTAAAGACTATTTTTCAATAAAAACCGTACTCGTCGGATAAGCAAAGTCAATATTCAAATCCGCTGCCAATCGTAGTACTTTCAGGAGAATCTCCTCTTTTACCCTTACTTCTTCGGCGTAGTCCGCCACCCCCAATTGCACCCGAAACAAAATAGACAAAGCTGAGTCATCCAGGCTTTGCAATGCGATATAAATCCCCTCCTGACGAACAGATTCATGATTTTCGACCAGTTCTTTTAGTTGGGTGATGAATAATTCAATCTGATCCGGAGCCGTCTGATAAGTAATACCCAATGTTGTCTGAAATAAACGATAAACCCGAACCCCCATATTGGTAATCGAACGGTTAGCCAGTGCCCCATTGGGGATGGATACAACGGAGGAGTCCGACTTTCGGATACGGGTACTTCGAAATCCCACCTCTTCAATTGTCCCGGACACATTACCATCTGTCACATAATCCCCAATTTGAAAGGGGCGGTCAATAAAAATCATGGCAGATCCGATTAAATTTTTGACCGTATCCTGGGCAGCAAGCGCAAGCGCCAAACCACCTATCGAAATACCGGCAATCAGTGCCGTGACATTCACATTAAAAATACTCAACAGCTGTAATACACCGCCTAGAATAATAAAAACCTGTGCAAATCTTCGTAAGATGGGAACCAGTTGTTCATCCATTTTACTCGTGGTCGTCTGGGTAAATTTATGGGTATAATTCATCAATATATCAACAATACGGAGGGCGATAAGCACCACGAGAATAACAGAAAGTACCCGAATGATAGAAATGGCATACTCCATCGATGTCACAGGAAGTAAGAGCACCGGAAGCAGCACTTTAATAAATCGAATAATAATTAAAATACTGATGTAACGAGCGATTTTATGTACAGAAAATTCACTCATTTTTCGAACAACAGCCGGGTGCCTTTTCAACCTGCCAAATATAAGGTTCAATATCCTACTTAAAATAATATGCAAAATCAGCCCAAATATCAAGATCAAAAACAAACCCAAATATTGCCAGATGGCTAAGCCTAGAATCTTTGATTGCCCCATCATCGGCAGGTAGTTCAACAAACGGTCTGTCCCGTAAGGGAAGACTTTTTTATGAAGACTCGGAATTTCTCTTACCGTTTGTTCCGAATACAGCCATTTTCCTTCTTTTTTTTCTAAAAATATTTGAGGCATCTCCTTAGGGAAAGGCGTAAAAATCGCCTTGTGCGTCAGGCTATCGATGTAATCCGCATTAGTTGGAATTTGATTAAACACTACAAATAAGCCCTGCCCGTCCAAAATTTGCTTGAGCTGGATGGAACGTTTTTTAATTTCATCCGCAGACAAATCCATCCGGGATAACGCCTGTGCCGCTTTCTCCGGCTGATAGGAATTTTTTTGTAAATAGAATAAATGTACATACATCGAATTATTGGGAGATTCGAGTGTAATGGGCACACTATTCGATGATTGTGAAAACAAATTCGACGTAAGGAAAAGAGAAACTAAAAGAATAAAGTACTTTTGCATATTATTACTCGTTTGTCATTTGACACGAAGGTAACCTATTTTAATAATTGTTTTACAAAAAAATACACTATGAGGTTTAAAAGTATTTTGATATTTTTTGTAGCCATCACCACTTTGGGAACGCTACAAGCACAGGATTTTTCTAAAAAGGCAGAAGACTACGTCAATGAGTTGGTCAAGAATGACCAATTCAGTGGAAATATAATGGTTGCAAAATCAGGAAAAATCGTTTATTTAGCCAATAAGGGCTATGCCGATTATTCTTTCAACATAAAAAACACTCCGGCAACCCGTTTCCGCATCGGGTCAGTCACCAAGCAATTCACTGCATTTTCAATACTATTGTTGGTCGAACATGGAAAACTTAAATTAACCGACCATATCTCGGATTACATCCCCAACTACCCTAAACCCTATGGTGACCAAATAACGATTCATCAGTTATTAACTCATACTTCCGGTATTCCAAATTATACCGAAGACGAAACCTTTTTTAAAAACAGAGGCTGCTTAGAGGATGACAGCCCCGATGAATTTATCAGGCGCTTTTGGAATAAACCTCTGGACTTTACACCTGGAAGTAAATTTAGTTACTCCAATTCCGGCTATTATCTTTTAGGCGTAATTATCAATCATCTTAAAGATCTTGATTACGAGGAAGTACTTAAAAAGGTATTGAGTGGTGCCCAAATGGAAGAAAGCGGCATGGAGAAATATCAGGCAGTTATCCCTAATTTGAGTGCCGGATATGCGGCTATTGGCACACACCCAAAGGAATGTAATTTCATCAAGGTGGATTTAGCGGCCTTCTCTGCCGGAGCAATGTATTCCACGGCAACCGATTTGTACAAATGGCATTTATTTTTGAAAGAGCAGGATTTGGTTTCACCTGAATTGATGGCTAAATATTTTACACCGGAGAAAGAAAGTTATGCTTATGGCTGGCTGGTATCCAATATAGATGGGCATGACATACAATGGCACAATGGAGGGATTGATGGCTTTGTTTCTTACATTGCCCGTTATCCAAAGGATGATCTATTCATTGCCGTATTATCTAACTACGAAGGTGCGCCTATAGATAAAATGGGCATGGATTTGGCAAAAATGTATTTTGGCAAGCAAGTCGCAACCCCTACCATGCCAAAAATAGTAAAGGTCGATCCAAATATTTATAATGATTACGTTGGCACCTATAAGTTAGCTCCAACTTTTGATATTGTTATCACAAAAGAAGATGACCGACTCATGCTCCAGGCAACGGGTCAGGATAAATTTGAAATTTTTCCGGAATCAGAAACATTATTTTTTCTGAAAGTTGTGGAAGCAAAAGTAGAATTCATCAAAGGAGAAGACGGCAAAGTAAAAGAACTGATTTTGCATCAAAATGGGAAGCAAACAGGCGTTAAACAATAATATAAAAAGGTGGCAGTCCAAACGAACGGACTGCCGCTTATACCCCCCCCCCAGGGACAAAGTAAATCTCACAACCAGTCTGTCCACGGTCCCACCTGTGTCTCGAAATGCTCATTCTCTGCCAATCGTGCTAAAAAGTCAGTTCGGGGAATAGCCCTGGCGCCAAGACTAGCGAGGTGACTGGTTTCCATTTGACAATCAATAAGATCAAATCCCTTTTGGCGCAAAGCCTGAACAATGGAGATGAACCCAAATTTGGAAGCATTGCTAACCCTGGTAAACATCGACTCCCCAAAAAACATCCTGCCCAGAGAAAGACCATAAAGCCCTCCAACCAGCTCATCCTCCTGCCAGACTTCTACCGAATGAGCGAAGCCATCCTTGTGTAGTTGATAATAAGCATCTACAATATCCGTCGTAATCCAGGTCCCTTTTTCTTTACGGGTTTCACCAAATTTGCAATTCAGAATGACATCCAAAAAGCGGGTATCATAGGTGACGAGAAATTTTTTCTGATTAAAATAAGGGCGCATACTCCTGGCAATCTTCAATTCTTCAGGAAATAAGACAAAGCGTGGATTGGGAGACCACCAAAGAATCTCTTCACCGGGATTAAACCAGGGGAAAATCCCAACCCGGTAAGCCTCCAAAAGCCGCTTACTGGAAAGATCACCCCCAACAGCTAATAATCCATCCGGATTCGCATAGGAAGGATGAGGAAAATTAACACTATTCTCATGTAATTCAAAAATAGGCATAAGCTTATTCGTCGTCACCTCCTTCAATCACAGCAGAGAGCCCCCGCTCCACCAAAGCATCCTTTTTAGGTTTCAATTCTTTTTTAGGACCGGTTTTTACCGTAGCCTTCCCCTTAAAGTGAATAATAAATGCCAACTGCTCCGCCTGTACATCCGAATGGTGAAGCACATCAACAAAGGCTTTGATTACCCAGTCAAAAGTATTTTCATCATCATTATAAACGACAATGTAGGCACCAAATCCCGTATCAGAAGTCTCTTCCTCTTCATCAACGATGACATCAATATCTTCTTCTTCTAAAGGTTTATCTAACATTTTTAGCATATAATAAAATGGTAAAAAAGGGATTAATGAATAAAATAGTCCATTCTACTGCATGAACAAACACCCAAAATTAAGGATTTTTAAGATAAAAAACCATGTTAATGGAATTTCTTTTACTGAAATGAGTGTAAAATCAGTCCGACTAAAGGCAAATAAGCAGGCACGACAATCTTTTTGACAAATTTTTTATCCCATTGGGCTTTCATTTTTAGAAAAAAAAACTTACCTTTGCACTCCGAATTTAAAAAGAGTAGAAAAAAGATATACAATGAAAAAAGATACGCATCCGGAAAATTACAGATTGGTCGTATTTAGAGATATTTCTGTTGAAAAGGATTTCCTTTCAAAATCATGTGCTCCCAGCAGAGAAACAGTCGTATGGGAAGACGGAAATGAATACCCATTAATTAAAATGGAAATTTCAAGTTATTCTCACCCTTTCTTTACGGGTAAGCAAAAATTTGTCGATACGGCAGGACGTATTGATAAATTTAACAAGAAATTTTCTAATACAAAATTTGCAAAGAAAGACTAAAAATCAATGTGCAGTACGTCATTTTTCCATGATTGGTTGAATGATTGCCTGCCCGCTACATTTTCAAGTCAAATCAATGCTTTTTCCAAAAAGTCTCAGCCTTTCTCATTTAGGTTGAGACTTTTTGTGTTTGTCCACATTTTTCGTATTTGTATCCACATAAAATTGCTTTTTAAGAATAGATAAAATACCTTTACCAAAGGAAAAGGAATATAATATACAATATGGCTAACATCATTTTATTTGACAGCGAAGAGCGAGCTCACTTATTACCTCTTACTTATACACGCCCCGTATGCGAGATCAGAGTCGGCATCCTGACCATCAAAGAAAAATGGGAACGTGCCTTAAATGGAGAAATATCCTATATTACTCAAGATTATTTAGCCGAAAAATATCCGCTGGAATACGGCAAAGAGAATTATGTCATCAATGGCTCCGTATTGCCAACACCTCAATTGCTCCGCCTAATAGAGCAAATGGACTATAATGATGCTTATCTCTTAAACGAGGAATTGATTGCGGCCAAATTGGACGAACGCCAATTCGAACGACTCATTCACGATAAAGATATTCCCGACCTAAAAGGAATCGACCTCGATGATACTGAAATACTAAAAATCAACCACCTTTGGGATATTTTTCAAATAAACAACCAAGCCATCAAAGCTGACTTTTCTCTATTAACCAAAGGACGAAAATCGGCTGCCATTCACGATTCCAATACCATTATCGGGGAAGGTGATATTTTTATTGAAAAAGGAGCGCAGGTTTTTGGTGCTTTTCTAAATGCCACTAACGGTCCCATTTATATTGGTAAAGATGCGCTGGTGATGGAAGGAGCAATGCTAAGAGGAAGCCTCGCTTTACTGGACAATTCAGTGGTCAAAATGGGGGCAAAAATCTACGGAGCCACCACCGTCGGAAAATACGCCAAGGTTGGTGGTGAAATAAAAAATAGTGTCATCGGTGATTATTCCAACAAAGGTCACGATGGTTATTTAGGGGATGCTGTACTCGGGAAATGGTGCAATATTGGAGCAGACTCTAATAATTCCAATCTAAAAAACAATTACGCCGAAGTAAAAATGTGGGACTACCCCTCAGAAAAATTCATCAAAACCGGCACTCAATTTTGTGGACTTATACTAGGAGACCATACCAAATGCGCCATCAATACCGTATTTAACACAGGTACGGTAATCGGGGTTGCCTCTAGTATTGTCGGGGAGGGTTTTCCACGAAACTTCATTCCTTCATTTACCTGGCGGACACCTAACGGATTTCAAACACACCGGACAGATAAAGCCTTTGAAACGATGGCTTTAGTCATGGCTCGACGTGGTATAGACTTCACCACACAGGATCGTCTGATTATGATTCGCGTATTTGAAGATACGGCCAAATTTAGAAAGTGGGAGCACTAAAAACTCCCATCTGACTCCTTATAAATAACAGCTAATAATACCTGCCCTACCGCCCTCAATGTTCGAGAGTCAATGATGTCCATATTATCATTATGGGTATGGTGATAACTGCCAAAGGTTTGACCTTCGTTGTTTATCGGCAAATTAATAATATCCGTCATTGGTATGCCCGTATATTTCATAACATAAATATGGTCATCGGTAATTCCTCCTCCCTGACGATTCTGAAAATAATTTCCATACCCCATTTTTCCGGCTAATTCCCATATTGAATTCGTCACATAAGGAGAGCCCTGCATAGAATAGCCCTCTTTGGGAAACTGTGCATTTCTCGCCCCTACCATATCCAATAATATACCAAATTTAGGTTTTATCCCAGAAAAATTCCTGCCGTAATATTGAGACCCCAATGCCCACGTCAGAGATGCTGCTCTTTGCTCTTCCTCTGTCTTGTGCTCCCGACTATCCCCATAATCCTCAGCATCAAAAAACACCAAATCCACCCCCATGCCTTTAAGTGGCGTTTGGGATATTTGTCTGGCGAGCTCTAATAATACACCGACACCACTACCACCATCATCGGCTCCCAGAATTGGCTTATCCTGATCTTTTGTACTCCAGGGGGAGTCTGCAATATGCCGGCTATCCCAGTGAGTAGATAATAAAATTCGCTTAGATTCTGCTGGATTTATTTTGGCAATAATATTGGTTGCTGGAAATTTATCTCCGGTATAAACAGCAGCTTCAAACTTTTGCTCCTCGACACTCCATCCGTACTGCTTCAATCTTGCAACAATAATATCCTTCGCTTTTTCATGCGCCTCCGTCCCTAGTACTCTCGGACCTAATTCAACCTGCTCCTTAATAAAGGCATAAGCCGTATCTCGCTCAAAATGAGGAACAGTTGCCATTTTTTTGGGTTTAGGTTTTTCTGTATGTAATGTAGTATCATGATCATCCTCCCCACAAGCAAAAATCAAACTTATCGTAAACAAAACAAAAAGTAACTTAATCTTATTCATAATTGATGCCGCTCTCTGCGGTATTTTAGGCAATTTAAAATATTTTGATATATTATTTTTCCTGCGCAGGCGAAAAGTGCTCCCAGCCCTGCGCTTTTAAATCGTGGACGTTTCCTCCTTTGGTATGTAGTTTGATACCCTCCGATGCTTTCACCATTTCCCCCATAATATAAATGTCCGGCAAATACTTCACTTTTTCAATATCACCCGGATCAATCGTAAAGAGCAATTCATAATCTTCACCTCCATTTAATGCACAGGTGGCGGGATCCAGATTAAATTTAAGCGCCATCAATTCTGCATCAGGGTGAATGGGAATACCACTTTCTTCCACATACGCCCCTGTTCCCGATTCCTGACAAAGGTGAAACACCTCCGATGCCAAACCATCCGAAATGTCAATCATTGACGTTGGGATTAATGCATTCTTAGCAAAAAAATCAATCATATCCCTTCTCGCTTCTGGCTTCAACTGCCGCCCAATCAAATAATCCTGCCCTTCCAAATCGGGCTGAATACCGGGATTTGACAGATAAATTTGTTTCTCTCGCTCTAGTATTTGTAAGCCGAGGTAGGCGGCGCCAAGATTACCCGTAACACAGAGTAAATCGCCGACTTTTGCCCCATCCCTATAAACAAGTTTGTCTTTTTCACCCTGACCAATAGCCGTAATATTAATAAACATACCTTTGGGCGAAGAGGTGGTATCCCCTCCTACAAGATCAACACCGTAATATTTACAAGCCAGCTGAATGCCTTCGTATAATTCTTCCAATGCTTCTACCGAATATTTATTAGATATTGCGATAGAAACAGTAATCTGCCTGGGCTGTGCATTCATGGCATAAATATCCGAGACATTTACAACCACCGCCTTATAACCAAGGTGTTTCAACGGGGTGTACATCAGGTCAAAATGAATGCCCTCCACAAGAGAATCCGTAGAGACCACCGTCAAGAACGAACCATTATCAATAACGGCAGCGTCATCCCCAACACCCTTTTTAGAGGATTTATTCAACAAACCAACCTGCTTCGTCAAATGTTTAATCAGGCCAAACTCACCCAATTCGTTTACATCTGTTCTTTTTTGCTTATCCATATACTTCTTAATCATTTATATCTAAAGCGAATACAATAAATCTTCCATTGAAGAAGGATCGTCCCCGTTTCGTTTGGCTAATTTAATGGCCTGCTTTGCTACTTTTTTTGCTTGCTTTTTATTCTTCACTTTGGCGTACAATCGGGCAAGTGTATCCATATTATAATATTGAGGATCCAAAGTAACTGATTTTTCTGCCCATTGAATAGATTTTTTTAAAAATCGTTTCTGTTTAACGCCTTCATAAAAAGACCATGCCGCATTATTCAAGTCAAGCGCATCATTAATTGGATACTTTTTGTAATACTTAATGGCGCATTTTGCATACCGTTTCATATCTTCCTTCTGGCGGTAATAGTCCATTTTGAAAGCCAATAAATGTTTATCTGCAGATCGGGGATAAACCCCTGAATATATCTTATCTGCCACTTTAAACGCTCTTTTGGCATTGCCCAGTGACATCGCCTTTCTAAACACCATGGTATATACCTGTTCAAATACTTCCTTCTTGCCAAACAATTGATCAAAATCCCGTCTATTTTCAATAAAATACTGATAAGCTTTTGTTCCCGGCTCCTTGATTGATTTAAGTATTAAATACATATTGTCTTCTGTATCCCAATGTACTTGTTTATCAAGATATGCCGCCACCAGTCTTTGCCCTTCAGGTGCGTTAGCCTCTAAGCTGGATAATGCAATGTCGTATTTTAATTGGGGATTGGCATTGTCTGTATCAATATCCATTGTTTTAAAAACGGCTAAAGCTTTTCGTCCTTCCTCCATCAATGCATCCCCGCCCATATAACCAATTCCCCCATGAATCATCTGTCCATTAGGAGCTACGAAGGTATAAGAAGGGAATCCTTTTATATTAAATTTATCAACAAGACCGGGACCGGGTCCTTTCTCCATATCCATTTTATAATTAATAAAATTTCCATTAAAAAACTCCCCAACGGTACGTCTGGAATAAACATTTTTATCCATTAACTTGCAGGGACCGCACCAGGTGGTGTATCCATCCAAAAATATAACAGCATGCTCAGCGGCAGCCCTTTCCAATACTTTATACCAATTTCCTTCCTCAAAATTCACTTGAGCCGATAAAAAAACAGGCATAAAAACACCCAAAATAAGTATTAATAATTTATGTCTCATCTTAATATTTTCTCTAAACCTTTAATGAACAAATTAACGCGCTCTTCTGCTCTTTTTCCAATTTTTACAGCAAAAGGAAGCGCCCTTTTGGCCTCTTTTAGTGCTGCTTTGATATGACCATTTTCTTTCATAATCATAGCGGAAAATAAGATCTCATCGTATTTTTCACTCTTAGATGCAGCCTTTTGGGCAAAAGACTCTGCCTGCTGCATGGCATTTTTATTTTCAGAAAAATTATCGCGGATGACTCTTACTATTTGAAATAATTTAGCCGGATCTTTTTTAGCGTATTTGGATACGTATTTTGATGCACTAGAAATATAATCATCTGCTTCATTATAAGCTAAGGCAAAATCCATATTGGATGTAAGCTGGAATTTCTTTCCCAGTTTTTTATCGTACTTTTTCATCTTGCCCTGTGCCTCCTCTAATAAATCTTTTGTGTCATACTCAATCGCTTTGGCCACAGTTGCCTGACAGGCATCCTGCACCTTTTTATCCACTACGGCTCTTTCGTTTTCAGAAAGTATAGCCTTCTTATGCGCCAATAATAAATCGAAAATTCTGGAATCCGCCTCCGTTGCCGCCATCAATATAAACTTCAAATTCTGAGGGCTATCCAAATCTTTTTGACTTCTGAGGTATTCATTGGCAATTTTCAAACTGGGCTTGCCTGCCTGAATCAAAGCAGCGACATAATCATAAACCAATTGAGGGCTCCTGTCTCCCTTTTCGTAAGCTTCCACAAAATCACCACTCCGATCAACACTTCCAAGTGCTTTCTTTCCTAACTCCAAAAATGCAGGAACCGGTTTTGCCCCCATATCTTTGAGCACAATTGCCTCCGTATAATCTATAAAAAACAAGGTAGGATAACCAGAAACCGGGTATTTACTCCCAAACTTCCTGCCTGCCGGCTTTTCCATATCATACTTTACATTGATGAAATTTTTGTTAAAAAAAGTGCCCACTCTTTCATCTGTGAACACATTTTTTGACATCCGCTTACAGGGACCGCACCAAGTGGTATAAGCATCAATAAAAATGACTTTTTTCTCTTTTTTGGCTTTGGCAACAACTTCTTCCCAGGGAGCATCATGCATAAATTCGATCCCTTGACCCTGACCAATTATGCTGGATAACAAAATCGTGAGCAAAACAATTAATATTCGATTCATTCTATAGTCTTTAAAAAAAAATTATTTTAGTATGTAAGTATTGATAAATGGGCATTCCAAAGGCAAGGACAACAAATTTCTCACAAAAATACAGTTACTTCTGGAAATAATGGAATGTATCGTGAAAATATTGTGGTAAATAGTGTTCTATACTCAATTGTTAATATCCATCAACAGAATTGTACCGTCTATTTCACTCGAATGGAAATTGTAAAGTCGTCGTGCAAAGATCAATCGCATTATAACTATAAGAATAAGTAGGTTGAAAACAGATGTGCTCCAACTCTTCCATGCTGCCCTTATAAACATTAAAATCAACAAAGCCATCAATGCCCTGAAGCTTTCCCTTATTGCCATATTGCCAAAAATCCCAGTTATTTTTACGCAATAGTGGCATTTGGGCATTATATCTGGCGATCCATAAAGTTACATCATCAATAGATCCATATAAGTGCTCATTATAAAAAGTTAAATTGGTATAGACAATGGGCTGAATATTATAATGTATCCGAATCGCCTTCAACCACTCGTTTGCTCGTTTAGCAACCAGCGCCGGGGCAACTCCATCCAGCCGTTCAATATCCAAAACCGGAGGTAAATCTCCTTCTTCAATACAAACATTGGCGATGAAATTATTAACCTGCTCCGTTACCGAAACATTTGGACGAAAGAAATGATAAGCGCCCCTTTTGATTTGAACCCTCCTCATCTCATTCCAATTATAAGCAAATAAACTATCCACAAAGTTATCTGCTTCTGTTGCTTTCACAAAAGCAAAATCAATATCCTGCGCCTTGATCGTATCCCAATTAAGAAAAGATTGATGATGAGAAATATCAATCCCCTGCACTTCATAATCTGACATTCGCGCAGTCTCTACCTGACAGGAATTTGCCAGTAGCAGCACCAAAAATGCGTTCAGGAGGTATTTTCTCATAATATCTGATAATAGCTATTGAGTATTAAACGGAGATATTAGTCAAAAGGATGCCTTCCTGCCCTTCTTTTTACAAAGTTTAATATTTTAGTAACACTTTTGTCAGGTAGGTTACATGCCCCCCATTTAACCGAACCCCGTTTTCAATCTATTTGATGTTTGATCTGAACCCCTCTAAAAAGAACAAAACTAATAATAAAAAAGGCCGCTAAAGATAAGATACTATTATGCATCGAACCGGTCAATTGCTCGATCAAACCAAAACTAAATGTCCCTACAATAATGGCTAACTTCTCCACGACATCGTAAAAACTAAACCAGGAGGCCGTATCTTCCGTATCTTCCGGTATCAACTTTGAATAAGTAGCCCGGGATACCGACTGAATCCCTCCCATTACGATCCCCACTAAAGAGGCAATCAAATAAAATGGCGGCTTGCTATACACAAAAAATGCCGAAACACAGATAAACATCCAAATAAGCAACATAATCATGATGGAGGTTTTATTCCCTCTTTTATCCGCAATACTGGCAAATAAATAAGCACCACCAATCGCCACTATTTGCAAAAGCAAAATCAAACCAATCAACTCCAATGTATCAAAATTCAGCTGTGTTTCTGCAAAGGTAGCTGCCAAAAAAAGCACGGTTTGTGTACCCGCACTATAAAAGAAAAATGACCGCAAAAAACGCTTGGTATTCACATGATTACTCAACTGATTCCAAACTTTCTTCAGCTCCTGAAACCCTTTAAAAATCAAGTTTTCCTCTGATTTCACCCTTACATCTTTGGGCAATCGCCGAAAGGGTATCTGTGCGAAACCGAGCCACCACAGCCCCACCGTCACAAATGATAATTTAACAGCGATGCTCTCTTCTGCAATCCCAAACCACTCATATTTTTGAATAACCAATAGATTAATCAATAATAAAATAACACTACCGATAAAACCATAAGCAAAGCCCTTGGCACTTACGCTGTCATACTTTTCTTCACTCGCAATGATAGGCAGATAGGAATTATAAAAAACCAAGCCTCCCGCAAAACCAATTGTCGCCAGAATAAACGATATTGTTCCCAAAGCCAGCGTCTCCATTCCATTAAAAAACCAAAGTGAAATACAGGCCAGCGAGCCAATCGTGGTAAACATCCGCAAGAAAAACTTCTTCCGTCCACCATAATCGGCGATTCCCGACAAAAAAGGAGAAGCGATCGCTATCAATAAATAAGCGGTAGATATCGCATACGAATACAGTGTACTATTCGACATACTAATGCTCCCGAGATGAATCGTCTTATCCGTAACGGCCAGGAAATAAGCAGGAAAAATAGCCACCGTTATGGTCAGTGAATAAGCTGAATTTGCCCAGTCAAAAAAAGCCCAGCCGGTAATCACTTTTTTTTGATCCTTTTGAAATGTTGTTGTATTTGACATAAGTATTTTTTTACAGGAGTATTTCATCCTCGTTTAAACGCCGTGCCCCCCTGCCTAAATTCATCATTGAGTCCACTACATTTTTCTTGGCTAAAGGTAATAAAAAATATAAAAATATAAGATTTTGTGTAGTTCTCAACATTTTGTACCTTTGCGCCAAGATTTTGAAAAAATCCTATTTTCCTTTCCAATTCCCTATTCAGCTAAGGAAGTAAGCTGTTAGTGTTCTGCCTTAAATGAACTTTTCAGGAATTGATTGAAAAACTTCTCTGCTAAAACCATTACAACGAGGTGTCCTA
Organism: uncultured Saprospiraceae bacterium; assembly: GCA_964571475.1. Classification (GTDB taxonomy): domain Bacteria; phylum Bacteroidota; class Bacteroidia; order Chitinophagales; family Saprospiraceae; genus JALVDO01. The sequence goes on from CAZNCI010000002.1 coordinate 13,931, forward strand.
ACCCATCAGTTATTTTGATTTTAAAAACACCGCCTTATGCGGCACGATTTATGACAAAAAAAATTACGCCTACTCAAATTAAAGAAATTCTTCGAGATTATTCAACTTGTTGCGTCAGCAGAGAAGTCAGCCTGCAGATGAGAAAAGAAGTCCTTACCGGCAAAGCAAAATTTGCCGTTTCTGATGATGGCAAAGAACTGCTGCAGGTCGCAATGGCTAAAGTTTTTAAAAAAGGGGACTTCAGAGCCGATTATTATCGAGGCTTCACCCTTATGTTTGCCCTTGGACTTGCCCAACCAAAAGATATTTACGCCCAACTCTACGGTGATTGTGACAACGACCCCTTCGCCGGTGGTCGGCAAATGACCGGTCATCATTGCACCCCCTCCATCTCAAAAGAGGGACAATGGCTCCCCCTCAAAGACCGCTACAATATCAGCATTGACACCTCAACTACTGCCGGACAAATGGCTAGAGGTTTTGGATTGGCTGCAGCCTCAAAAGCCTTTAGAGAAAATGATTTATTGAAAGATTCCCCGCTTTCCAATAACGGTAATGAAGTCTGCTTTTGCAACATTGGGGATGGCAGCACCTCTGAAGGTGTTTTTTGGGAAGCAGTTAATGCCGCAGGTGTCGTACAGATTCCTCTTGTGCTTTCCGTATGGGATGATGGTTACGCCATTTCCGTGCCCAAAGAAAAACAAACCGTAAAGGCCAGCATTTCAAAAGCCCTTGCCGGCATGAAAAAAAATAAAAACTCCAACGGAATTGAAATTTTCACCGTCAAAGGCTGGGATTATTTAGCACTTTGTGAAACATTCGAAAAGGCAACAAAAATATCCCGTGAAAAACATATCCCTACCCTGATTCACATCGAAGAAGTCACCCAACCGCAAGGACACTCCACCTCTGGATCACACGAAAGATACAAAAATGCAAAACGCCTCGCCTGGGAGGAACAATACGATGGCAACCACCAATTTCGAAACTGGATATTACAAGAGGGAATTGCCACCGAAGACCAACTAATAACCATCGAAAAAAATGCGAAAAAAGAAGCATTAGAAGGGAAGAAGGAAGCCTGGCATAATTATTATTTTAGCGTGCAGGAAGTTTATGAGGAATTGAAAGAAATCTATCAGGTAATTGCCCAAAAAAGTAATGACAACACACGAATAAAGGAAATTACCTCACATTTACACCACCTCGTATTGCCCGTTCGTGCTGAAATAATTCGCAATGCCCGCAGAATGGTGATCGCCCTCCGAAAATGTACTGCCTGCACCGAAGAAAGAAAAAGACTTCAAACTTTTATTGATAAAATAGGAGTCAGAATGACCCGACGATACAGCACCTTTCTGTATAGCGAATCAGAACGATCAGCGCTTAAAATACCCATTGTCGAAGCCCAATATACCGAAAATTCCAAAAAAATAAATGGCTACGAAGTACTCAATGCTTTTTTTGACCAATCATTTTCTAAATACCCCAACCTCTATGCCTTCGGTGAAGATGTCGGTAAGATTGGTGGTGTCAATCAGGCGTTTAGTGGTCTTCAGGAAAAATATGGCGAGCATCGCATTTTTGATACGGGGATCCGGGAATGGACAATCGTAGGGCAGGCTATCGGCATGGCTGCCAGAGGACTCCGGCCTATTGCAGAAATCCAATATCTGGACTATTTACTTTACGCAATATCTCCTCTTTCAGATGATTTAGCGACCCTTCGTTATCGTAGTAATAATCAACAAATGGCTCCTGCTATTATCCGAACCAGAGGTCACCGTTTAGAAGGTATTTGGCACTCCGGATCACCCATGTCTTTATTATTGGGAAGTCTGCGTGGCATTTATATCCTAACGCCGAGAAATATGGTACAGGCAGCAGGTATGTACAATACCATGCTTCAATCCGATGATCCGGCATTGATAATCGAATGCCTGAACGGCTATCGAATCAAAGAAAAAATGCCAGAAAATCTGGACACCTTCACTGTGCCCTTGGGCATACCCGAAGTACTTATAGAGGGCACCGACCTGACACTTGTCACTTATGGCTCTAGTGTCAGAATCGCGAAGTCAGCCCTAAAAATGCTCAAAGCTGAAGAAATTTCAGTTGAATTAATAGATGTGCAAACACTATTGCCTTTTGATTTAAATCACAAAATCGTTGAATCACTCAAAAAAACGAACCGCATTATCTTTTTTGACGAAGACGTACCGGGAGGAGCCTCCGCTTATATGATGCGGGAAGTCCTCGAAGTGCAGGGAGGATACCGCTACCTCGATTCCCCTCCTGTTACAATCACCTCCAAAGCGCATCGCCCCGCTTATAGTACAGATGGTGATTATTATTCCAAACCAAGCGCAGAAGATGTTTATGAAACGATCTTTGACCTTATGATGGAAAGTGAGCCCGGAAGATTTGAATAAATAAAGAAAACAGCTCACACATTTTTAAAAAAAATAAAAATCAATTAAATTTTTTACTTTTTTTTAAGCAAAAACACCAAAAAAGACATTTTATTTATATATTTTTCACTTTTTTAGCACCATTCTATTGCTTTCGTGACTTTTTTGTCTTTTTTTTGCAAAAATTTAATTTTCAAAAAAAGACAATATGGAAAGGTTCACTTCACTCAACGAAGCTATCAACAGAGAAAAAATTGATGTAAAATTCCCTGCAGCCAGGATTTCCGATTATTTCGCATCGAATGTTTTTACCCAAGAAACAATGAAAAAATATCTGGCAAAGGATATTTTCAAACGTGTCCAAACAGCCATTGCCGGCGGAAAAAAAATCGAGAGAGAAACAGCCAATCAGGTCGCCGCTGCAATGAAGTCATGGGCAATCGAAAAAAATGCAAAATCCTTCACCCACTGGTTTCAGCCCCTCACCGGAGCGACAGCGGAGAAGCACGATTCTTTTTTTGTGCCGGACATGAACGGTGGCGGCGGAATCGAAACTTTCAGTGGAGATGAGCTCGTCCAGCAAGAGCCCGATGCTTCGTCCTTCCCTTCCGGAGGAATCAGACAAACCTTTGAAGCCAGAGGTTATACCGCATGGGATCCGTCCTCCCCTGCTTTCATCATGGAGATTGGAGAAGGAAAAACCCTTTGTATTCCTACCATTTTTGTTTCTTATACAGGAGAAGCACTCGATTACAAAGCGCCTCTTTTGAAATCAATTAACTTATTGGAAGAAGCGGCACTGCCCGTCGTTCGGATGTTTGACCGCCATGCGACAAAGGTCGTCTCCACTTTAGGATGGGAGCAGGAATACTTTTTAATAGACGAGGCATTGTATTTTGCACGCCCTGATTTGGTTTTATCTGGACGGACTGTTCTCGGACAAAGCCCGGCAAAGGGACAACAATTGGATGACCATTATTTTGGAGCCATTCCCGAACGGGTTTATGCCTTTATGTTAGATTTTGAACAGGAAGCACATAAATTGGGCATCCCCGTTCGCACCAGACACAACGAGGTTGCTCCTGGTCAATTTGAACTGGCCCCCATGTTTGAAGAGGCTAATATTGCAGTAGATCACAATCAGTTGATTATGGACATTCTGGAGCGAGTCGCCAAACGCCATAAACTACGGTGTCTGCTCCATGAAAAACCATTCGCAGGCATCAATGGCTCAGGAAAACACAACAATTGGTCATTGGCAACAGATACCGGAAAAAATTTACTGTCTCCCGGCTCTACCCCAAAGACCAATTTATTATTTCTGACCTTCTTTGTGAATGTGATTAAAGCCGTTTATGAACACGCTGATGTCTTGCGTGCCGCCATCGCCTCTGCAGGTAATGATCACCGGCTGGGAGCCAATGAAGCACCTCCTGCTATCATCTCTGTCTTTATCGGCAAGCACCTTTCTCAAGTACTGGATGAGGTCGAAAAACGAGTCAAAGATGGCCGTTCAGATGAAGTAGCTAATGCCAATCTAAAAATGGATATTCACAAGATTATCCCCGATTTATTACGGGATAATACCGATAGAAACAGGACTTCGCCCTTCGCCTTTACAGGAAATAAATTCGAGATAAGAGCCGTCGGATCGACCACCAATTGTGCCTCACCTATTACCGTGATGAATACTATCATGGCCAACCAGTTAAAAGAATTTAAAAAAGAAATTGACACCTTGGTAAAAGGAGGAGAAAGCAAAGAAGGAGCTTTATTAAGGGTATTAAGGAGATGTATTCGCGTAGCAAAACCCATTCTTTTTGAAGGAGACAACTACAGTGAAGCATGGGCAAAAGAAGCAGAAAAAAGAGGCCTAAATAATATCAAAACTACGCCCTATGCACTTGAATTTTTTGAAACTAAAAAAGCAAAAAAATTATTCGCTTCCAACGGTATCTTTACCGAAACAGAATTAAATGCACGGACCGAAATTTATTTTGAAAACTACATTCTAAAAATTCAAATCGAAGGGCGAATCCTGGGAGAAATGGCTATGACGCAAGTCATCCCGGCAGCAGTCGCTTATCAAAACACCTTGATCGAAAATGCACTTGGGTTAAAAGACTTAGATATCGGCGCAGATGCCATCGAAACGCAAAAGAGTTTGATTAAGGACATCTCTAAACATATTTCTGTTATTCAAACCAATGTATTAGCCATGATTAATGCAAGGAAAAAAGCCAATAAAATCGAACACGCTTCTGATAAAGCAAAGGCTTATTGTGATGAAGTAAAACCCTTCTTTGACATCATTCGCTATCATTCTGACAAACTGGAATTGATCGTCGATAATGAATTATGGCCACTGCCTAAGTATCGGGAATTGTTATTTATAAAATAGGACTTACTAAAATCAAAAAGCGATGCTCCGTTGTATCTCGGAGTATCGCTTTATACGGTAATAGATCATTTCTCCCAATACTCCGGTTTCGTCTCCTCCGTCCTTTGGTTCCAATAATCAGGGGTTACCTTACGCCCATCCTTTGTGTGCAACTCTCGATTATAAACGGCAATCACAGGATTAAACACCAGATCGGTAACAGCTACAGTGTATAATTGAGGGTCTTCTTCCGACTTCCTTTTTTCTTCAACCGTCAGAACAGTATAACCGTTCAATTCCAATAACTCCTTCAAAAAGTCAACGCGTGCCTGATCAATTTTTTTCTCGACATAAGTCACCTTTGTACCATCCGCTAACTCTCCAAATAAGTGCCTCCCTTTATTTAATGCTGACATTATTACTAACTTTAAATTTTAAACCTATTTCAATAATCCTCCCATCCCAAAAACATACTCGTAAATTGGACTGTACAGCCCAATCGCCAATACTCCAACAACACATAATACCAAACCCACTTTTAGTAAATTATCCGTTTTAATATACGGAATGGCTTCGTCACTCTGCCTCAAAAACATCGCACGAACCACCAGTAAATAGTAATACAATGAGATAATTACATTAATCACAGCTATTGTCACCAGCCAATAATACCCTTCACTCGCTGCGCCTACAAATAAGAAGAACTTACCAAAGAAACCTGCTACCGGAGGGATTCCTGCTAAAGAAAACAATGACAACAACATCACCAAACTCAACTTGGGGTTCGTTCGATACAAACCTTCATATTCCTTCATATTCTCCTTGCCCGTAGCAAAAGAAATAGCCTGAACAACCCCAAATGCCCCTAAATTAGAGAAGATATAAATCAAAACAAAATACAAAATCACCGACATACCCAAATGTGCAGCCGCCATCAGCCCCAATAATAAAAAACCAGCCTGTGCCACTGATGAAAAGGCCAAAAATCGTTTCATATTCGTTTGCCGTATGGCAAATAAATTACCAATCGTCATCGTCACTATGGACAATACATATATCACATCCTTCCATACCACCTCCATTGATTTCATCGCCGTAAACAAAATAATAGTCAATATAAAGGCTGCTGCTCCCTTTGACACAACGGACAAATAAGAAGTCACATTGACCGGGGCTCCCTCATAAACATCTGCCGTCCAAAAGTGAAACGGCACCAAAGATAATTTAAAAGCCAGGCCTGCCATGAAAAATATCAATGCCAATATCTCCAATGGTCCACTTCCGATCGACGATGCAATCTCATCAAAATAGACAGAACCCGTCACGCCATATATCATCGAAATGCCATATAGTGCGACGCCTGATGCCATAGCTGCAGACAATATAAACTTAATACCCGCCTCCGCTGATTTTTTATTGTAAATATCGTAAGCAGCCAGTGCCGCAATAGGTAAGGATGATAGCTCCAGTCCTATATAAAACATCAAAAAATCACCGGCTGAAATCATGAAATACATCCCCAATAAGGTCGAAAATATCAATAGATAAAATTCACTCCCTCTTCCTTGATCAATCAAATCTCTTTTAATCCAGGAAGCAGATTGAAACAAAACGATCAATACCCCGATATTTAATACATTCTTCATAAAATGTGTCAAGGCTGAATTATGGTACATTTTGCCAAACAATTGCCCGTATTCCGTAGGGAAGAAACCCGCGATTGTCTGTATAGCAAACAATCCAATGGAGATCGAAATAATCAAATTTCGCTTTTCTCTGGATAGAAATATCTCCGCACACAATACAATCAAAATTATTGCGGTTAACAATATCTCCTGACGCATCAATAAAAATTTACTTAATTCCATCTTTCTTTAATTAAGATATTTTGGCATTTATTTTTTTCTTGGGCGAGTCACGTAAAAACGTGACCAGGCTATCCGCACTCGCTCTTTCTAAAAAGAGCTCAAACAATTGCTTCTATCCTTCTCGCAATCCATTTTCATCAATGAAAGAACTTCTCCATCATTGGAATAATACTATCGGTAATCATATTTGACACCCACAAAGGAGCCATCCCTAACCCCATAATGGGGATAATCAACAATACTGCCCCGACTTTCTCAAACCACATTGCCTTGGGAAGATCCCTGAATTTTTCATTTTTGACCGGTCCCATCAGCATCAGGCCTACTACCCGTAAAATATACACCGCCGTCACCACAATAGCCGAAATCGACACGACCGTTGCTATTCTGTAAAATAATTCCTTATGCTGAAATGCCCCTACAAAAATAGTCATTTCTGCTACGAATCCACTCAAGCCCGGCAAACCGAGAGACGCCAAACCCGCAATCACATAAACGGCGGATATAAACGGCAGTATCTTCATCAATCCCCCCATTTTATACACATCCCGGGTATGTGTCCGACCATATAGCATCCCAATCAAACCAAAGAATAATGCCGTCATCAATCCATGAGATAACATCTGCAATATGGCTCCGGTAAACGCAATCTGATTCACCATCAATATCGCATAAAAAACCAAACCACAGTGACTCACGGAGGAATAAGCATTGATATATTTCAAGTCCGTTTGTGCAATCGCTCCAAAGGCGCCATATATCACACTAATCGCTGTTAATATCACAAATATCCAGCCCATCTCTGCTGCGGCATCAGGCATCAGGTACATCGCCACCCGAAACGCGCCATAACCTCCCAGCTTCATCAACACCCCTGCATGCAACATGGATACTGCCGTAGGTGCCGATGCGTGACCATCAGGAGACCAGGTATGAAATGGGAACAATGCCCCCAAAACGCCAAACCCCATAAAGGTAAACGGGAAGAAAAAACGCTGGGCTTCAACTGGAATTGTATTCTTCGCAATTTCTAAAATATTAAAAGTCAAAGCACCTCCATCCGGTGCCGAATTAAAATAAATGCCCAAGAGCCCTACCAATAAAAAGGCGGAACCTCCCATCAGCATTAAGGTCAATTTCATGGCGGCATACTCCTTTTTCCCGCTTCCCCAGATTCCTATCAATAAATACATCGGAATTACGGCTACTTCGTAAAAAAGAAACATCGTGAACAAATCAAGCGAAATAAAGAACCCAAATACGCCCATTGCCAGAATAATCAGAGAGATAAAAAACTCCTTCGTCATATTCTCAACCTGCCAGGAAATAAATACCCCCGCAAAAGTCACAATGCCCGTCAATAAAATCATCACAACAGAAATACCATCTACCCCAATATCATAATGAATATTGAAATGCTCAAACCAAACATAACTCTTGGTGAAAACCATAGTCGCCGTATTGCCATTTGCCCGTTCGCCCAAATAGGCAAAAACAAGATAAATAGCCTGCACGAACTCCAAGCCCATCCCTATTGCCGAAATAACACGAGCCTGCTTAAAATCCCGACTAAACACCAATGCGACAACTGTCAAAAACGGTATAACAACCAATAATGTTAAAATATCCATAATTCTTATATTAATATTTTTAATGGCAAAAACTCAATTAAATACCATTAAACACTATCCTTTTAAATAGACAAAAATCAATACCAATGCCAAAACACCTGATATAAATGCAAATGCGTAATCCTGCACCCGTCCTGATTGAACCCCCTTGATTCTTCCAGAAACAGCAGCCGTAATTCGCCCCAAAAGATTCATAAAGCCATCTATAATATTTCGGTCAAACCAGGCGACTGACTTGGCTATTATCCCGAATAGAATACTTTTTGTGACAAACATATACACCTCATCTATATAAAACTTATCATAAGTCCATTTATAAACTGATCCAAAATTTCCGGCAACCCTATCCGGCAAATCTGATTTTTTCTTATAAAATAAATAGGCGACTAAAATCCCCAGCACACCAATACCTATTGATGGCAAAGCAACCAACCAATCTATATGTGTGTGAAACGCGTGCCCATCTGATGTGACCAAATCATGAAATGGAATAAACCCCGTTGTCACACTGGCAATAGCGAGAATGATCAAAGGGATCGTCATCGTCAAAGGTGACTCATGAGGCGCGTGCTCATACTTTTTATCACCACCCCAAAATATATTAAAATACAACCTGAACATATAAAATGCCGTCAATCCTGCCACAATATATTCCACTACAAAAAGAAAGGTATTCTGGTGCAAAGCTGCTGCCAATATCTCATCCTTACTAAAAAATCCAGCGCCGGGAGGGATACCGGAAATTGCGATACAGGCCATTAAAAACGTAATATGTGTAATGGGCATATATTTGCGCAAACCGCCCATATCTCCCATTAAATTACTATGAACCGCATGGATAATAGATCCCGCCCCAAGGAACAATAACGCCTTAAACATCGCATGGGTAAATAAATGAAACATCGCCGCCATAAACCCTAAGCCTTCATGATCTCCATAACCCGACACCCCTAATGCCAGCATCATATACCCTAACTGCGACATGGTAGAAAAAGCCAACACCCGCTTAATATCCGTCTGCGTACAGGCAATTACTGCCGCAAACACGGAGGTAAATCCTCCCACATAAGCAATAAACTCCAATGCATCCGGTGCCGCAAAATGATACAAAGGAAATAATCGCGCCACCAAATAAACACCGGCAACTACCATGGTCGCTGCGTGAATCAATGCTGAAACAGGAGTAGGTCCCTCCATGGCATCTGGCAGCCAAATATGCAAAGGAAACATGGCAGACTTACCGGCACCACCCATAAAAACGAGCAATAAAGCCCATGTCATCGCTGACATACCCATAAATGCGATACCCGCACCCTGGGTCATCGCCGCGCCATTAAGATCAGTTAACAATTGAAAATCAAAGGTTCCCGTTAGGGCGGAAATCAACAAAATACCAATTAAAAATCCTAAATCTGCAAATCGAGTAACGATAAAGGCTTTTTTAGAAGCCGCTACCGCTGAAGGTTTATCATAGTAAAAGCCAATCAAAAGGAAGGAAGAAACACCTACCAACTCCCAAAACATATACATCTGGAACAAATTCGTCGCAACGACAAGTCCAAACATTGAGAAACTAAACAGAGATAAAAACGCAAAAAAGCGATAAAATCCCGGGTCTCCTTTCATATATCCAAGACTATAAATGTGCACCATCAGGGAAATAGTCGATACCACCACCAACATCATCACCGAAATGGGATCTAATAAAACACCCATATCAATGTGCAATGTTTCTGTAAAAGAAAGCCAAGTCGTATTAAAACCAATTATTTTATGATAAGTCTCCTCAACTTTTCCTACCTGAAAGAAGTACCTCCAGGCAGTCATATATGACAGCACTGCCGAGATAGCAATTGCTCCTGTACTTATCAACCCCCAAATTTTAGGCGATTTATTATTACCCAAAAGCCCAACAACAAAGAAGGCTAAAAAAGGTATTAATGGTATCCAAATTGTATAGCTAAAATCCATAAGACACGCTTTACTAAATTGTAATTTAAAATTCTTTAATACTTCATTTCTGTGGTTTCATCCACATCTACTGATTTCACCAAACGGTACAAATCAACAATAATCGCAATGGCAATGGCCACTTCCGCCGCTGCAATGGCAATCATAAACAGGGTAAAAAACAGCCCCTGAGAATCTCCCGGATGGAGATATACATTAAAAGCCACGAAATTTATGGCAACGGCATTCAAAATCAACTCCACCGACAATAGGATGGAAATCAAATTTTTCCTTGTCAAAAAGCCATAAATACCAATGAAAAATACAATTGTCGAAACAATCAAAATTTCATATAATCCGACACCTGGTATCATAATATTTATTTTTTACTTTATTATTTTTCAATCTTTGGTCGTTTAGCAATGACAATCGCTCCTATCATTGCCGCCAAAAGCAAAATACTTATCAACTCAAAAGGAAGCACATATCCTCCTGCCTCAAAACTCAATAAACGCGTACCTATATCATCGACCCTTGCTAATTGTCCTGTTGATTTTTTCTCAAAAGTATGACCCAAAATAGTCGTGATGGAGATAAAAGCCCCAAAAATAACAGCCAGCCCACTTAATATAGTCATAAGGAGTTTAGGTCTGGGCAGCTGACTATCAATCCGCTCCGTCAAAAGAATAGCAAATATGATAAGTACGACAATACCTCCGGCATACACCGTTAATTGCACCGCTCCCAAAAAATGATAACCTACCTGAAAATACAACCCGGCTATTCCTATTAAAACAAAAAAAAGGTAAACAGCTGCACGAAGAATCTTGGTGCTTGTCACGGATAAAAGTGAAAACCCAACAATCATAGTGGCTAAAATATAAAATATTATACGTTCCATTTAAGGATATTTTTTATAGTACTAAATGTTATTCTTCTACTCCGGGAGCTAATTTCGAACCCGGCTTATTCAATACTTTTGTTAATTTTGAACGATCAAAAACAGCGTGCTCAAACTCCTGCCCCATGATAATCGCATCCGTCGGACAGGCAGGAATACACAGGCCACACATGGTGCACATAGATAAATGATAAATATGCTGAACAATGGCTTTTTTCTTCTTGCCCGTCTCGGGATCAGGTTTTCTATCCCAAATAATTTCGATAGATCCATTTGGACAGGCAATTTCACAGGATTGGCAGCCTGTACACCTATGTTCATTCTCTTCGTTATGAGGCATAATCACCTCCCCACGAAACCGATCAAACATCTTCAGCTCATCCCGATTATCAGGATACTGCTGCGTGATAATTTCCTTTCGCGCATGGAAAAAATAATAGCCCGTCACCCTCATACCTTTGATGAGCGTCTTAACGCCATGACCTATTTCTGAAAAATATTTTACTACACCCATTGTGCCTATATTTTTTATCCTATTAATTTTAATTGCCGAAATACCAACCCATATAAATCATGAACGCCATGAATACAAGGTTCATCAAATTTAATGGCAAAAGATATTTCCACTCTAATGTCAATAGCTGATCTATTCTCAATCGAGGGAAAGTCCACTTAAACCACATCATAATAAATATGATAAAAGACACCTTTCCGAAAAACCAAAATATGGGTGGGATATAATCCATCACCTGATTAAACCCGGCTAAATTCCCTATATGAAACGGCATCCACCCCCCTAGGAATATCGTAGCAGCGACAACCGATACAATAAACATATTCACAAATTCAGCTAAGAAGAAAAACGCAAATTTCATTCCTGTATATTCCGTGTGAAAACCCGCCGTCAGCTCCGACTCTGCTTCTGCCAAATCAAAAGGCCCTCTATTCACTTCTGCCGTAGCTGATATTAAGAAGAGTACAAATGCAATAAATGCAGGTGTATGCCCCTTGAAAATAAACCAACCGTCTGCCTGATGCTCTATAATTGTTGAAATCTGAAGGCTACCACTCATCAATACAATTGTCAATATGGCGAGCCCAACGGAGAGTTCATAACTAACGACCTGCGCCCCACTTCTCATCGCACCAATTAACGAATATTTATTATTACTCGCCCACCCGGCCAACAGAATTCCTACTACGCCAATAGAGGAGATCGCAATAATAAAAAACACCCCAATATTAATATCAAATGCCAATAAGCCTTTTGCAAAGGGAGTTAATGACAAAGCAATTAGTGAAGTAATAATGATAATAAAAGGAGCAAAATTAAAAAGAAACCCATCAGCGCCCCTCGTCATTATCGGCTCTTTCAATAATAACTTCAAGGTATCCGCTGTTGTTTGGGCAAGCCCCCAGGGTCCTACTCTATTCGGTCCTAACCTCAATTGAAAAAATGCACAAACCTTTCTTTCTGCCAATACCAATACTAAACCCAGCAAAGCAAAAAATCCCAAAAAGATCGCCCCAATTATAAGCCACTCAACGAAGGAAGCCATACCCGGAGACATACTTGATAACAAGCTCTGGTGAATAGAATCGACTAAATTTGTAAAATCATACATGAATAAACACTTTTAATTAATACCCTACCGGTCAATATCCGGCATCACTAAATCCAGCGTTGACATTGTCGCGACCAAGTCGGCTATTTTGCCCCCGGTTGCGATATGATCCAACACAAATAAATTCGAGAATCCGGGAGAACGGAACTTCAGCCGATAAGGATTCTTCTTGCCATCACTAATAATATATACCCCCAACTCACCTCGCGCCGTCTCTACCCGTTGGAAAAAATCTCCCTTGGGTAATTTAATAACTGCATTGGTCTTTTCCTGAATAGCTCCTTCCGGAATATTATCAATCAACTGCTCAATAATGCTAATAGACTCCCACATCTCCTGAATCCGGACCTTATATCGGGCAAACGCATCTCCTTCTGTAAATAAAATCTCTTTAAAGTCCACCTTATCATAGGCGTGGTAGGGCTTTTTCTTTCTTATGTCACAGGCAAAACCAGATGCCCTTCCCGCAGGGCCTGTCACCCCATAAGCAATAGCATCCTCCTTGGTAAGCACCCCTATGCCCTTCGTTCTTTCCTGAAAAATGACATTACCCGTCAATAATTCGTCGTATTCCGGCAATTTTGTTTTAAAATGCGCCAAAAACTCCTTCGTTCGTTTTTGAAAATTAGGGTGAATATCCTGTGCCAAACCACCGGGAAGGTTGTAATTCATCGTCAAGCGTGCGCCACAGGTCTCTTCAAAGATATCGGAGATCATTTCCCGGTCTCTAAAACCGTATAGGAAAGTTGTAATGGCTCCCAGGTCCATCCCCATCACTCCCCACCACAATTGATGAGAAGCCAAACGGGTTAATTCGTCAATAATGGTTCGAATCACTTTTACACGATCAGACACCTCTATTTCCAGTGCATTTTCAACAGCTAAACAAACGGCTGCATTATTGATATGACAGGAAAGATAATCCATCCTGTCCGTCAGATGTACAATTTGCCGATAACTATCCTTTTCGCACATTTTTTCAATAGAGCGGTGGATGTAGCCAATATGTGGCTGAATATGCCTCACCGTTTCCCCGTCAATGGTTAAAACCAACCTAAGCACTCCGTGTGTTGAAGGGTGTTGAGGCCCCATATTCACAAAGTACTCCTGACTCTCGAAGGGTTTGTTGGTATTCATTTTATTTTGTTCTGCAACTTCCATAAGTTACTAATATTTTTGCATTTTACATTTCTACGATATTCACCTCGTCTTTATAATCCTTTCGCATAGGATAGCCCTCCCAATCCTCCGTCAATAACAATCGGCGAAGATCCGGATGATTGTTAAAGACGATTCCGTACAAATCAAAAATTTCCCTTTCGTGAAACTCTGCCGTGGGCCAAATATCACAAACGGTATCAATCACCGGCTGCTCTCTATCTGCCGTTTTCACTTTCATCACGATAATATGCCCGTGTGTACTAGACTCAAGATGATAAACCACCTCCAAACAACTGGGCCAATCCACCCCGGATTGACAGAATAGGTAATCAAAGGCTGTCGCCTGATTATCCTTCAGTTGTCGGGCAAATTGATGAAGCGATTCCCTCGGTACAACTACCTGCAAAAATGCCTGCTCTTCATCAAACTCTAATCCTTCCGCTAAGGGCGAAATTAATTTTATTAATGCTGCTTTGTCCATAAAGCTATTTTTTCGTAATAGGTAAAATCATTTCTTTAGGTAACTCTAAAATCCTTCGTGAAAATGCTCATCGGGATTTTTTCGCTTGCCCATTTGTTCCGTTTTAATCTTCTTTTGTAATTCCATAATACCATAAAGCAAAGCCTCTGGACGAGGAGGACATCCCGGAACATATACATCAACTGGAATGACATGATCTGCTCCTTTCACTACAGAATATGAATTATAAAAGAAAGGTCCACCAGAAATAGCACACGCCCCCATTGCAATCACGTATTTAGGCTCTGCCATTTGATCGTACAAACGGCGAAGCACTGGTGCCATTTTATTAACAATTGTTCCAGCAATAACAATTAAGTCTGCCTGTCGGGGAGTCGCTCGTGCAACCTCCGTCCCAAAACGAGACCAGTCATGCCTTGCAGCACCGGTTGACATCATTTCGATTGCACAACAACTCGTGCCAAATGTTAGAGGCCATAAAGAGTTGGCTCGACTCCAATTGACGACTTTATCAATAGAGGTAATCAAAATATTCCCTCCATTTCCTGCGGGAATGATTGTCCCTATTTCATGTTTTTCAATATCACCCATGATTATTCTGAATATTTAACCCATTAATAAACTGCTTCTACTCCCACTCTAAAGCTTTCTTTTTCCAGGCATATAATAATCCCAAGCCCAATATGATTAAAAAGACCAAGGCCTCTGCAAAAGCAACCCCTCCTACTTTCTTCATCACAACAGCCCAAGGGACTAGAAACACCATTTCTACATCAAAAACCAAAAATAAAATGGCAAAGAGATAATAACCTACTTTAAACTGCACGTGCGTAGGACCTTCGGTTGACACACCACATTCGTAAGGATCTTCTTTATGCTCGTTTGTTGACCGGGGTGCTAATAATGACGAGGCAATCATAGCCCCACCAACAAATACCACTCCAGCGACAAAAAATACTAATATTGCTTCTAGTCCCATTGGATATATTCTTTAATTATTAATTAATCAACTGTCCATGTGTCTCCGGAAAGCAATAAGTCATCAACAGATTTAAACTTAGAATTAGCTTTCACCTGCTCCATCTGCTCTCCAACTCTATCCCCAAGTGTTAAATCTCCTACACTTCTGATAATACCCATCGCCATCGGTGACTGCATACGTGCCAACATGGAGTGTAATGTCATATCAGGATCCTTCGCATCGTGTACCAAAATATCAGCTTCCGTCACGCCATCTTCTCCGATGGTGACTACTTCCAGTTTTAGACCATTTAGTCGAATACCTTTATTCTTTTCTTTTCCAAAAATCATTGGCTTGCCGTGTTCTAACCACAATTGCTGGTCATCACGCACGTCCTTATGAACCGTTCCGTCAAAGACACCATCGTTAAAGATGACGCAATTTTGCAACACTTCGATCACGGAGGTTCCATGAAAAGCTTCCGCCTCTACAAAAGTAGCGGTTAATTCCTTAGGTCTGTTACCCGGAATACGTGCAAAAAAGCGCGAATTAGCCCCCAACGCCAATGTCGCCGGATGAAATGGTTGTTGTGTATTTCCGTAAGGGGAAGATTTTGTTTTCAAGCCTAACTCTGTGGTAGGAGAAAACTGCCCCTTGGTCAAACCATAAATCTCATTATTGAAAAGAATCAAATTTAGGTTAATATTTCTACGAATGACGTGGATGAAGTGGTTGCCACCAATCGCCATAGAGTCGCCATCACCGGTAATCACCCAGACACTTAAATCAGGATTAGCCAATTTGACACCCGTTGCAATCGCAGGGGCGCGTCCATGAATACTATGAACGCCATAGGTATTCATATAATAAGGGAAACGGGAAGAACAGCCGATTCCAGAAATAAAAGCAAATTTTTCTTTCTTGACCCCCATTAGAGGCAATGCTTTTTGTACCGATCTCAAGATGACATAATCATCACAACCGGGACACCAGCGCACTTCCTGATCGCTGGCCATATCTTTATAAGTATAAATAGGATTTTCCATTTTTTTTATCTTTTTTTTATGACAAGTGATGATTAATCATTCTTGAGTGATTGATTGAATTTTTGTACCAACTCCATTATGGTAAATGGCAGCCCCTGTATTTTATTATACTTCAAAAAAGTATTGTCAGGGTATCTGGATTGTAATACGGATGCCATCTGACCCAAATTCAATTCACATACAAGAATCTTCTTAAATCTACTGAATACTTCTGCTGTATTCTTAGGCATTGGGTTGATATAATTAAAATGTACATAACCAACCTTATCGCCCGTTTCATTCATATAGTTGACAGCCGTATGAAGACTACCATAGGTTCCTCCCCAGCCTACAATCAGCAAATCTCCTGATTGAGCCCCCTCAACATTCAACTCCGGGATATAATTCTCTACTCTTCTAATTTTTTCTGATCGCACCTTCGTCATCTCTTCGTGATTCTTAGGCACATAAGACACATTACCAGTCAGCTGGTCTTTTTCCAATCCACCAATTCGGTGTTCCAAACCTTCTGTGCCGGGAATCGCCCACTCTCTGGCAAGCGTTTCTTTATCTCTTTTGTATGGCATCCACTGCTCACCTTCTTTATATACCGCTATCGGAGGAGTAATAGAAGGCATATCCGCCATCGTCTTAATCCTCCAAGGTTCTGAGCCATTCGCAATATATCCATCCGTCATTAAAATAACAGGAGTCATGTGCTCAAGCGCCAATCGTGAAGCTTCATAAGCAAAGTCAAAACAGTTGGCAGGGGTGCTTGCCGCAACGACAATTGTTGGGCTATCCCCATTTCGGCCATAAAGCACCTGAAATAAATCCGACTGCTCCGTTTTGGTAGGAAGACCTGTTGACGGGCCTCCTCGCTGTACATTGACAATTACGATGGGCAATTCTGTAATGGTTGCCAATCCAATGGCTTCCCCTTTCAATGCCAAACCAGGACCGGAAGTTGTTGTGATAGCCAAATCACCGGCAAAAGCTGCTCCAATGGCAGAACAGATACCCGCGATTTCATCCTCTGCCTGAAATGTTTTCACACCAAAGTGCTCGTGCTTTGACAATTCGTGTAAGATATCAGAAGCAGGTGTAATAGGATAAGATCCAAGGAACAGTTCTAAATTTGCTTTTTCTGCTGCGGCAATAAATCCCCAGGCGGTTGCTGCGTTACCCATAACGATTCGGTACTTACCCGGTTTCATCGTTGCAGGAAGGATCGTGTGCTTAGAAGGCAATAATTCAAGTGTATCCGCATAATTAAATCCGGCGCGCAACACACGAATATTAGACTCAACAATCTTTGGCTTTTTCGCAAATTTCTTTTTGATGAAATGCTCGGTATGATCCAAAGGCCTGCTAAACATCCAAAAGACCATACCCAAAGCAAACATATTCTTGCTTCGATTCATGGCTTTATTATCCAAGCCCATATCCAAAATCGCTGATCGGGAAAGTGTAGTTATATCTACCTGAATTACCTTATAATTGTCTAAACTCCCATCTTCCAGCGGATTTGAGGAATATTCAGCTTTTGCTAAATTCTTCTTGGTAAAACTATCCGTGTCAATGATTAATGTCTTCCCGGGAGGAAGTGCTTCCAAATTTGTTTTTAACGCTGCAGGATTCATTGCTACTAATACATCAACATCATCACCCGGTGTGCTAACTTCACTATGTCCAATATGAACCTGAAAGCCTGAAACGCCATAAACGCTCCCTTGAGGTGCTCTAATCTCCGCAGGATAATTTGGGAAGGTAGAAATGTCATTTCCCAAAAGCGCTGAGGTCTCTGTGAATTGAGTGCCTGTCAATTGCATCCCATCTCCTGAATCCCCAACAAACCTAATAACAACACTATCTAACGCGTTGATTTCAGCTTCGCTGCTTGGAGTTGTTTTTATTTTTTCAACTGCCATAATAATTTGGTATTTACTTGTTATTAATTTGAGGGGCTAATGTAGGTATTCACTAGGAAATAACAAACTTCCATAAGGTAATTTTAGGTAATATCCTAATTTATACTGAATCTAAATTAGACAAAAATATTAAAAATATCTTTACAATGAGTAGAAAGCTTATTAATCTTGCAATCGAATCCTTTATAAGGAGGTATTTTCTAATCAAATTAACAAAACAATTATGGCAATTATAATAACAGATGAGTGCATCAATTGTGATGCTTGTATCTCAGAATGTCCCAATAATGCAATTTATGAACCGGATGAGGAATGGTCTTATGCTGATGGAACAGCTTTAAGTGGCTCGATAGAATTACCTGGTGGCGGAACAGCTGATGCTGATGAAAAGCATGAACCTATCTCAGATGAATTCTACTTCATTGTTACTGATAAGTGTACGGAATGTAAAGGTTTCCATGATGAACCTCAATGTGCTTCAGTTTGTCCTGTTGACTGTTGTGTTCCCGATGAGGATCACGAAGAGGATGAAGATACACTAATGAAGAAAAAAGTATGGATGCACGGAGAATAAGCTCCTAAATAAATTTTTTCTTTCTATAAAACGCCTTTAAATTTATCTGACTAAATTTGAAGGCGTTTTTTTTATTTTTAAATTTATTTTAAAATATATTGTCTTTTTTGCAACCTAGTTCGTTAATCCCCGTAACAAATAAAACATAATATAGATTAGATCTTTTACGTAGATCTTTTTTTGATTGTAGATCAAGCTTGAGAGTCTAGTGGCTCAAGAACTAAGTCTTTGGTACCATAGAAGAAGTTATTTTTTGCATGATTTGTATTGGTGAAACCGGAGTTATGCCATAGCGTAATGAGGATTTCCCCAATACGAAGCAGGTGAAAAAGAACGATTCAATGGTGCTAAAAACTTAATGCCGGAGGCACCAACATACCTTTATGCACACCTCTCTTAAACCGAGCCAGTAATTAATTTTTAAGCCAGTTTGATTTTACAGAAACACTATGAACACTTTTATGAAAGGAGACGATGCGTTTCCATCTAGAGATTGGTCGATGTTGCCCAATGCATTAGCGACATTAGAGTCAATCATCCATCCTCAGAACAAAATAATTTTTGACCTTCTATTAACAGAAGGAGAGGTTGAACACCATGAATTACTTCAAAAAACAGGTCTTAATCCTCGTCAATTCAAACGCAGGATAGATCGACTTTTAAAGTATGACCTAATCCATAAATTTAGCGGAATATCACAGACTTTTTACGCAATTAAAGATTCGCGTATGGATATGATTTACAAAAACAGCATCACCATTATCCACAATACATTGTCAGTGATTTGATAGGTATTCACTGCCGTGCAATAAAAAAACTCACTGGAAAATTTTTAGTCTAAATGACACTCCAGTGAGTTTTTTATTATCTCCTAAGAAAAATAAGCGATTAATTTATCTGCCAATTCCATTCCAATATTAGTTTGGGCTTCGACCGTTGAGCCACCAATATGTGGGGATACGGATATTAGCGGATGATTTAATAAGTCTTTTCCAGGTGTGGGCTCATCTTCAAATACATCTATTGCAGCAAATCCAATTTCACCCTTGTCCAATGCATCCAATAAGGCAGTTTCATCGATCATGCCTCCACGTGAAGTATTGATAATGGTCGCAGTTGGTTTCATCAATTGAAGTTCGTATTCGCCTATAATAGCTCCATTGGAAGTAGGAACGTGAATAGAAATAAAGTCACTATTTCGCAACATGGTATCCATATCAACAGTTGGCACTTTCACTGCCAACTTTATTTGATTGCTTTGATATAAGTTCAAATCAATGGCTACATCCAAATCCGGCAATAAATCAACGGGAAGGATATTCATACCCATTCCTATTCCAATCCTTGCGGTCTCTCTTCCTATTCGTCCAAAACCAATAATTCCCAACGTCTTACCTCTCAATTGAAAACCTTTGGAATATGCTTTTTTTAATTGCTTAAAATCTCCATCCTTCATATCTCGATTAGCCTGATGCAAATATCTCGCTACATTAAACATATGGCCAAACACCAATTCTGCGACTGCCTCTGATGAAGCTGCGGGGGTATTCATCACCTCCCTGCCGATCGACCTTGCGTACTCATGGTCGATATTATCGAGTCCTACACCTGCTCTGGCAATCACCTTTAAATTGGGGCAGTGGTCAATTAATTCTTTGCGTACCTTTGTGGCACTCCTTACAATAATAGCATCATAATCCGGCAATTTATCCATTAAGTCATCCTGAGCTATTTTTTCGGTATCAACCTGAAAGCCTGATTCTTCTAAAAGAAATTTTGCATCTGGATGAATTCCATCATTTGCTAAAATTTTTATCATGATAAGTTTTTTTATTTATTTATTTAGATGTGTTGATTATTTGATCTATTTCCTTAGCGGTCACGCCCTAAACGAGCGCAAATTTTAAAAAAATTATAGCATAAACACAAATCAAAAAGTATTTTTTATTTTTTTATTGAGTCTGAATCAAAAAAGTCGAAACAGAATCAACTTCTATTTCGACTTTTTATTTCTATTTATATTGGTGCTGACTCAATTAGACCGTTGTACAAAGGTCGGGAAAGAAGCTCCTGTATAATGGTTGAAATTCTTCCCACTTTTTAATGGAAATTGATAATTTCTGGTAAAACTGGAAAAGAAGGCAGTTAATTCTTCGGTCTTTACATTTCGAGAATCAGGACGAAGGATATACCCTATATGGTCCACCTTGCCATCAGCTGCCCAAAATACGTGAATCCAAACTTTCACTCCTTTGAGATCATAACGTACTCTATTGGAGTAATCATCCATGGCGGACATCATGTCAATCCAATAATTGAATGCTTTTTTGATATCATTCCCAGATGCTTCTAGAAGTGACTGTGAGTATTGTTGGGTTAAATATTCATAATTTTTTTCATTTTCACCTAAAACAAAAACGGTAGGTGAATCGGTTTGGCTAAAGCCTAATTGAGAGATAAAAAGTAGGGACAAAATTGAAAATAACAGTTTCATTCGTTGTATTTAAATTATTAATATAAGCCGTAAAGACTTAGCTTGTCTCTACAAAAGTAGCTATAAATAGGTAATAATACAAGTATTAAAATACTGGAGTAAAGAATTTCGGCCCTCTTTCTTAACATATATAATCCAAAGTTATCTTAATTTCGCGCCATGAAGTTACGTTGGAAGATAGCGCAAGCCGCAGAAATCCGTTGGTGGAGGCAATACCTGAAAGGGAAATCCATCCCTGATTACAAACACAATAAAGCACAATACTGGCATAGAGTATTGGCAGATCTTGCACCCTTTCTTTTACCTTACGGAAAAATATTGGATGCGGGCTGTGGACCTGCCGGAATTTTCATGGTTTTGCCTGATAAAGAGGTAAAAGCCATTGACCCTCTTTTGGATCAATACGAATATTTGCCGCATTTTTCTAAAACAGACTACCCTTGGGTCTCCTTCGAGAATATCAGCCTGGAGTCTTTTAGCACCAATCAAAAATACGACACCATTTTCTGCTTAAATGCCATCAATCACGTTGATGACATTCAAAAAAGCCTTGATGTCCTTTTTCAGACAATAAAACCGGGAGGGCAATTAATCATCTCCACAGATGCCCATAAATATAAATGGTTAAAGAAAATTTTTCAATGGCTGCCGGGAGATATCCTGCATCCTCACCAGTATGACACCAAAGATTACACTCAAATGCTGACCAGCAGAGGTGGCAATATCATACAAACGATCACCTCTAAACCCGGAAATATTTTTGATTATATCATCTTCGTATTGAGGGTTTAAAATAAAACCCCTACATTTGATAAAAAAATATAAGAAAATGATTTTTAGAAGAAGCCTATTATCTACTTTATTAGTATTTGTAATAAATTTTGTTATTGCTCAGTCGTCCAGTCCTTTTAGAGGACAAAGTGAGGTATTTTTAAACGGTAATGAACAGAGCGCCGTTAAAGAATTCCCCATCGCCAACGACGGACCTTTTCTCTCTTTTTGCGTAAAGTCAGCAAACCCGGTAGAGGGACTTCTTATCCGGTTCTCCGAAGATAATGTATCATGGGCAGATTGGAAAACCATTGAAGATGACGAACACGCTCAGGAAGGAGAAATTGGCTGGATTAGCGCTCAGGGCTTTATAGATGCCAACTTTCGGTATTATCAATTAAAAACAACTCATCCTGATCCAGTCAATGTTTCCGTTCATTTTTTTAATCCCCAATTCACTGAACGCTTAACAGAAACTGACCAAAATACGATCATCTCAGGGCGGGATTGTACCTGCCCCATCCCGTCTTTTCAAAATAGGAGCCAATGGTGCCCATCCGGGAACTGTCCGGAA
Source organism: uncultured Saprospiraceae bacterium (assembly GCA_964571475.1). Lineage (GTDB taxonomy): Bacteria > Bacteroidota > Bacteroidia > Chitinophagales > Saprospiraceae > JALVDO01. The sequence continues at coordinate 36,669 of CAZNCI010000002.1, forward strand.
CACCCCAATCCATCTTACACGCAGGTGACACACTTAATCGTTCACCATTCTGCCGGATCCAACACCTCCAATGATTGGGCGGCTGTTGTTCGGTCAATATGGAGCTTCCACGTTAACGACAGGGGTTGGTCTGATATTGGTTACAACTGGCTGGTTGCCCCTTCCGGCACTATATTTCAGGGGAGAGGTGACAATATTATTGGCGCCCACTTCTGTGGAAAAAACAGCAAAACGATGGGTGTCTGTATGATGGGAACTTATATGACGGTGCTGCCGCAGGATACGGCCGTTGCCAGTTTGCAAAAATTATTATCATGGAAAGCCTGCCAGGAAGACATCGATCCATTGGCAACAAAATACCATCCTTCATCCGGTAAATATTTAAAACAAATATCAGGACATAGAGATGGATGTTCTACTGCCTGCCCTGGAGATTTATTTTACCCAACTCTTCCTGAAATACGTCAGCAGGTTAGCTTACGCGTGACTAATAATTGTGCCAATATTTTTGCCCCCGCCCCTTTAAACGCCAGTATTCAAGACAACCATGTACAATTATCCTGGACGGACAATAGCGATAATGAAGTTGGGTTTATTCTGGAGCGGATGGCCGCTAATGAAACAGAATTTTCCAAACTTGTAGAACTTCCTGCTGGTAGTACGTCTTATTTGGATGAGACGATTGAAGCCGATGTTTATTATGGATATAGATTAAAATCCTATAACACGCAGGACACCTCCATGTACAGTAATGAATTATGGATATCTACTTCTTTTGGGGTAAGAACGGAGGATCAGTTTCTCAATGATAATACCGTTCAATTATTTCCCAATCCAACTACCTCGCAATTTACACTAAAGGTAGAAAATGAATTATCAGGGAAAGTAGATATTGAAATTCTATCTGCCAATATGGAAGTAGTCAATACCTTTTCTTTTAATAAAAATACTTTTGCGAAAAGCAAAACGTTAGAACTAAAAAATCAGGCTCCCGGACTTTATTTCGTCAAAGTCAGGCAAGGAGATGCCGTTGGTGTTTTTAAGATAGTCAAAGTAAAATAAATAAATGCCTGACAGCCAAAACCCAAAAATATGTCAAAGAAAAAATACAAAATAGGATTAACAATGGCCGGAGCAGTATCCGCTGGTGCCTATACTGCCGGGGTCATTGATTACCTATTGGAAACCCTGCAAAAATGGGAGGATGCCAAGGCAGCCAATGAAGAAAATATTCCCAATGATTACGAAGTAATTATTGAGATCATCAGTGGAGCATCTGCCGGAGGCATTACGGCTGCACTCGTCCCATTTTGCCTCTCAAAAGAGCATCAGCCGGTAAACCACAACAACAAAGAAGGTAAAAACAACCTACTGTATGATTCATGGGTCAATATGGTCGAAAAGCCCAATGCTTCTATGATTCAACAATTATTGAATACCGATGATCTGCCTATCAATGACGCCGGCAACAAAGAAGTACAATCACTTCTCAACTCTGACCCCATTGATGCCATTGCAGATAAAGCACTCCAAAAATCAGCCTCGACGGATAAACTACCGGCTTATATTTCCGACAATTTAGATATCGTACTAACCGTCACCAATTTAAAGGGACTAGACTTTAATATTGAGTACAAATCATATCAAAACTCTACCCCATCGAGTATCACCATGCACAGTGGTTATTTCCGATACCGGTTAGGCAATGGAAGTAGCGATGATTATTTGCGACTGGATTTAACCCAGTCCAAATACAGGGAAGAATTAATTGCTGCCGCTAAATGCACCAGTGCTTTCCCCATTGGATTAAAGGCGCGTACCAAGCAAATGAAACTAAAATATATTGAAAAATACGCCGAAAGTTTATTTCCCAAACATCAAAAAAAATGTGACGCTTTCCGATGAGATTTTAAACCATCCCAATTATAGTTTCATCGCTGTCGATGGTGGCATGATTAATAACGAACCTCTGGGTTACACCAGCCGGTTCATGAAAGAAAAAATTGACAAAACGAATGATGCCAATCAAAAAGATTATTCCCTGATTATCATAGACCCCTTTCCGAGTCATGTTTCGGAGGATATACTGGAAAGCACAACCGGCTTACTCAGTATTTTTCCACAATTAATCCGAACCCTCCGCAATCAGGTCATGTTCAAGCAGGATGATTTATTCGAGGCACTCTCTGATCAAAATAGCGACCGGTTCCTGATTGAACCCACTCGTAAGGAAAATGGACAACGCGTTAAAAACCCGATTGCAAGTGGAGCTTTAGGCGGATTTAGTGGTTTTTTTGATAAAAAATTCCGCCAACATGATTTTGAATTAGGACGCCGAAATTGTCAATCTTTTATCCGGTACTATTTTGCTAAAAAAGAAAGTGAAAATCATTATATTCACGAGCAATGGACAGATGCCATGAAGGATCGTTTTCGATTTTTCCGTAAGGATAAAAATGGTCATAAAATCAGTTTCCTCCCCATCATCCCCGATCCCGATGTATTGGTCGCTGATCGCAAAAAAGAAAATAACTATCAATCTGTTTATAAGGTTCCATTCGAGCAGCCCATGGACTTCCCTAAATACCATATCTCAAGATTCATCGACTTCAAAGGACATTTAAAATATAGACTTCAGGGAGTTTTCAAACAATTAGTCATCGACTTCAATCAGGGTAAACTCAATGAATACGACCCGGAGGATGATGCCTATTTGAAAAAATTCAAAGCTTACCGCAAGCTCAATAAAAAATTAGGCGGCTGGGTAAAAAAACGTGCGGCTCTTTACCTTGGTCAACGATTCAGTAAGGAAGCTACCAAAGTTATCCGGGATGATTTTCGAAGCTATGGATTATTGGAGGAGGAAGAGTAATTTTTAATTCACCATCTTCCATCGGATGCCCAGGCGCATTCCTTCGTTGGGAAAAGGGTAATAAGCAGTCGTATAATAAAATGACTTTCTTCCCAGTAGCCGAGTCATATTTTCATATTTAACAAAAAAGCGAAAAGAGTTAATTTTAAAATCAAACCAGGCATCCAAATTGGGGTAAAAATCAAGGGTTTGGCGGTTTTGGAGCTGAAAATTCCCCGTTACCGGGTTATAGTATTGTGCCTTAAAATGGTCTAAATATCGAACATCCATCCCTAATTGAAACAACATTTTCCTGAATTTACTCCTAAAATAAAAGCTGTGCTTACCAAACCAGATAGGCACAGGAGCCAGCTCACTATCGGACACCTGCCATACAATTGTATTCGCCAGATGAAACTTCCCAATACGAAAATCCTTGGAAACAATTAAAGAAAGAATGCTTATCGGAGTTCCTGTTTGCTGAGGCAAACCCAGTGTATCATAATAAATATAATTATTCAACAACCGATAAATTCCAGTCGCTTTAAAATGGTATTTCGCCAGCTCATAAGTTCCCCTCAAACTGTTATTGAGTGTTTTTTTAAAATCATTATTCCAGACTAATTTTTGGCTTATCCGAAACTGGCTTTGCGTCCACGATGGAGCAGAGAGTTGACTCGTCAGTCCGGCAGTAAGCATTCCGGCTTTATTCAAGTTGATTTTCAAAGTTCCGGCAAGGTAATAATCGCCGGCATTATCCCATAGCCCGAGATGTGCTTTAGCCCTTAATTCAAGCCGATCTTTAAGCGGCAATATCCACTCCCCCGTCACCATTAGATTATTTATCACTGTATCAACGGGCTCCATATATAGCTGATGTCGGTTATGTAGCATCCCCACAGAGAGGTAATCTCCCTTAAAAGCTGTCGGTCGCTTCGTTTTTTTCTGTGCAGCATGTGTAATAATTCTAAATTGATTACGCACACTAAAATCCGTCATAAAAACCCGCGAACCCCGATCATCGACATCCAGTACAGGAAACCATTGGGGAAAAAGTGTATCCGTCGCCACCTTAACCGAGCTAAATTTATATTTATCCCGACTATACAAAAAGTCATGAGCAATCTTATAATTTCGTTTAGTTGTTTTATGGGTACTGTCCTTTTGGGTTTTTCTCAATTGATAATAATGGGTATATCCCCATCTTCGTTCCTGTTGACGGGTCTTTGCCTCCGAGAGTAATATCGCTCCTGAGGACAATGTTAAAGTTGCTCCAGCCCCCAAATCTTCAGGTTTTGGCTCGACATAAACACCTCCATTGTCTTCCTGCTCAATAGTATTGGATACAAAGGTAAAAAAGCCATCATAGCGTTTATTCTTACTTTGATAACGCAAACCTGTTGCAAGTCCTGTATTTCGGGTATTTTGTCTATTGTATTGCGAAAGCCTTCCCAGCTGACTAATGCGATTATAATCCAGCGAAAGAGCAATTCCATTGGCAAATTGTTTCCCAAATTTAGCGGCGACCATCTCATCAGCCTGCTCTGACCCCAATACAAAGCCCAACTCTGAAAAGGCTTTTTTTACGATATAAAAAGGCAATTCCTTTCCGCTTTTTTTATAGGGATCAAACACATCCAAACCCACATAAAACCCCTGATGCTCAACAGGGGTATAAATCAAAGAATGAGTGGCAGAGCCTATATTTCCGAGGTGCATCAAATCGACTTCTTTCAGCCGGGCAGGATCGTATTGATGTGAACTTTTAGTCAATGCCGTATCCAAATAAGCATTTATGAATGCGGGGTGCTCCAGTTTTGTCAAAAAGACACCAAAGGTATCAATCGTATTAGAAACCTCCTGCTGCTGCCCGGAGAAAGTTGTGTCCCGGCCAGTTGTCGTCCTTGCCCCACCCGGGTTATTGCGAATAGGATCCCTTTGTGCATGAATATTATAAGACAATAACAGCATTATGCCTATCCAAAAGCAACTTTTTTTGTTCATAAACAAACGATGGTATTTATATTTATTCATCAATGCACTTTCCTTTTTTTGAACTACTCCTTATTTA
>CAZNCI010000003.1:0-40331 GCA_964571475.1 uncultured Saprospiraceae bacterium
AAGGAACCGCGCTAGCGGATGGGGTGGCAATAAACAGATATAAAAATAACGAATGTCACTTTTGAAGTTTGATTTGGCAACTTATTGCCTAAAAACTGTAAGACGTACTTCGAAAGAAGTGAGGAGTTGTCATAATGCCGCACCGATGGTGCTTTTTTGTTTCGGAGGAATGGTAGCAAGTCATTTGATGGCGGCAAATATGTCGTGTCTGAAACCAGTTTAAACTTACAAAGACGACACTACAATAAAATAGGTTTACCCTTTTGACAAATTGAAGCTATTTAAAATAGCATTTTTTCAAAAGGAATGATGGTATTTAAACCTTTTTTCTCAAAATAATGCCTGATTTCCTTCTCCCCTTTTTCACTGGCGGCCAAAATAAAATCTCCACCCCATGCGCCTAAGGATTTTAATTGCCCCGGAAAATCTGGATAACTTTCCTGAATCATTGGAAGCGAAAGATTTTCGCTGATAAATTGCTCATGGCATAACATAGCAAACTGAAAGTCAGGCAGTGTTTTTGCCTGGATAAACTGTTGCGTTAACGAGGATATATGTTGGATACTATCAGGGTTTGCCTTAACAAGGTGCTTGTAGCGTTGGATGGCTTCCTTGCTTGATTGTTTATGCCCCTGATGAATGAAAAATAATTTTTTATGAAAATCGGGGTAAAAATCAAGGGTCTTCATTACCGGGATATTCCCCGACAACTGATAGATAATAGGGGTGTTATTATCAGCACAGGCTATATCATAACCCGAACCACCAAAACCTTTATTGAGCAGATAATAAGGATTGACACCCAGCCATTTTCCTAAAAAACTAATAAGGGTAGAGCTCGTACCTAAGCCCCAGTTTCTGGGAAATTCGAGCGTAGTCTTGACAGAAAGGCTATTCGCCGTAAAAGTTAATGCGCCCCCTTGCTGAGCGATCCCCAAAAGGCGTTCCAACTGTAATCCAACTTCATTATTGCTTCCTTCAATCCACTTTAAGCCGGGTAAGGAGAACCAACCTTCAAACCAAATATTGCCTTGATAATCATAGCCCTCCCATAGTAAAATATCCGGCTCGGCGAAAAAGGGTTGCACACTAAAATGTTGCCCCTTCTTGGTGGGTATAGCAAGTGCCTGTGCTCCATCAAGAACAAAATATTCTCCGGAAATCAATAATTTACCATTGGCTTTATATTGAAATGTTTCGGGGACAATCATTCTGCCTTATTGTATTTTTCCAAAAATGCGCGTACGGCGGAAAAGGAAACAGATCGATCCTTGAAAAAATCAATCGCGGCTTCTTTAGCAGCTCCTTTCACCTCCAAATGATTGAGAATGTTAGTGAGGTGCATTTTCATGTGTCCACTTTGGATACCGGTTGTTACCAGAGAGCGAAGTGCAGCAAAATTTTGAGCAAGCCCGGTTGCAGCCACTATTTGCATCAGCTCTTCTGCATTGGGGTTCCCCAATATATTTAATGACAATTTAGCCAAAGGATGCAAATTGGTTAATCCGCCAACTGTCCCTAAAACCAATGGTATATCCATCCAAAACCTAAAATGCCCCTCTTTTACTTCGCAATGACTTAGGCTTTGGTATTGCCCCTCTTTAGCGGCATAAGTGTGACCACAGGCTTCGATAGCCCGAAAATCATTCCCCGTCGCCATAACAACAGCATCAATACCATTAAAGATACCTTTATTATGAGTTGTAGCCCGGTGCGGATCAATTTCAGCTATCCGAATTGCTTTGCTAAATTTATCAGCGAAATCAGCCCCCTGCAAAGATGTACATGCATTTGACAATTGTTCTACCGGACAATCTACTGCCACCTGAACCAGACATTCAGGAGTATAATTGGATAATATGGCCATAATAATCATAATATCCCTGTGCTGCTCTTTGATCTGTGCATGATTTTCAATAAAAGCTTCCAAAGAATAACCAAATTGTTCTAAAATAGAATTAATAAAGTTAGCTCCCATTGAATCGCAGGTCTCAAAACTAACCATCAATTGATAATAATTAGGTTCAAGTGCCGACATATCCCTGAGTTCAATATCAAGAATACCACCTCCCCTTTTTTCCATATTAAGGGTGAGCTCCTTTGTATCGGCAATTAATTTCACTTTCAGTTCTTCAAATAAATCTCTGAGTTGTGAAACAGGACCATTCCATGTAAAATGTACCTGTCCTAATTTTGTAGTAGAAAGTACCTTTGTTTTAAAGCCCCCTTTATCTAACCAAAATTTAGCGGCACTGGAAGCTGCGGCAACAACAGAGCTTTCCTCAACAACCATTGGAACTGCATAATACTTGCCATTGACCATTAAGTTGGGGACGATTCCATAAGGAAGGTAAAAGTTGCTAATTGTATTTTCGCTAAAACCCTCAAAAATAAGCTGTAGGTCTTCGTCTGAATGATTAAAAGAGGATAATATCCGGATCAAATCTACCTCTTCAGGGAGATAGTTTTTTTGTATCCAGCTTATTTTTTCCTTTTTAGAAAGCTTTGAAAATCCCGATATTATTTTATCTCCCATATTTATCTAACCGTTAAAAAGGCTTCTGCCATTTGGTAACCTTCAATTTGCTGTTGAATATACGTTGCCAGTGATTTGTAATCATTTTTTGCGAAAGCAAGAAATGAAGATGCCTGCCCATAGATAGTTGGTAGCGTACATTTTTGAACCAAATAATAACCGTCCAGGTAATTTTTTACGCCTCCGGATGCGATAATTGATTGGCATTTTACCCGGTCTCCCAGTTCTATTGTTAATTCATTGATCCATTTAACCATTTGTGCAGCGGTATGACCTACTTTTATAAAGTCAGAAAAAATGTCCATTTTTTGATTCCCCTCTCTAAGTAGTTCCAGTTTGGCAAAATTAGTTCCTCCGGCTGCCCCAAATTCAATCGCGGCGATGGGGAGTTGCAGCAGGGACTTCAGGCTTTGTCTGCCCATTCCCTGCCCCACTTCCTTGATGATAACCGGAAGAGCGGGACGCCGCTGCAAAAAGTCCTGTATCGTATGAATAGCCGGACGAACAAAATGATCTCCTTCCGGCTGTATCCACTCCTGAATAGGATTAATATGGATAATTAGACCATCTACCTGAAGGCGGTCTATCATTTTATCTATTTTGTCAAGGGCATTATTACTTAGAAGCTGTTCTAATTGTGCGATGCCCAGATTGGCAAAGAAAGGGGCATCTGCACCTATTTCTTTTCGAAAATCGAAGTCGCTTATTCTTTCATCATCAAATAAAAGAGAACGGCAGGAGCCCAGTCCCATTCCCAATCCAAACTCCGCACAGGCTCTGGCTAAATTTTTGTTGATGATTTTGGCTTTCTTTGTTCCCCCCGTCATACTGGACACCCAAATGGGCAGTTGCATCTGCTTTCCCAGAAAGGAGAATGGAACAGGCTGCTTCTTTTCCGGATGAAATCCCAGTAAAGGCTCATAAATAAATCTGCTATCCAATGATAACTTATCAACCTGAGCGGCATCTGTCAGATTGATATGATCTTCTTTTCTCGAAGCTGTGTTTTTATCATTGGAAGCTTCCATACTTATTTATTTTTTAGCGATACCAATTTCAACCGTAATTTCCCCTGGCAATTCTGCTATCATCCCATTATTAATCACATCAACCTGCTCAATAGAATCTCCAAGTACTTCATTTTTTATATACTCATCAAAGGCATTGACAGCTTGAGTGACTTTATCGTTTCCTTTGTATTGTATCGAAATACGATCCGTTATTTCCAAGCCCTGATCTTTTCTCATATTTTGAATTCGGTTGACCAGGTCTCTGGCAATTCCTTCTGCTTCAAGCTCAGGAGTAAGGGTTATATCCAATGCTACGGTGAGGTCAGCATCGCTTGCGACCTGCCATCCCGGTATATCTTCTGTCACTATTTCAAAATCCTCCATTGTCAATTCATAAACCTCTCCACTAATCGTTAAAGTATAGGCATTGTCTTTTTCGATGGTAGCGATGTCCTCCTGCCCCAGCCCGGAGATAATGCCAACGGCAGCCTTCATATTTTTACCCAATCGTCTTCCAAGCGTTTTGAAATTGGGTTTAATTTTTTTGCTAATGACTCCCTCTGTTTCGGTGATATACTCAATATTTTTGACGTTTACTTCCGATAAGATTAAGTCTTTAACCGCCTCTACCTGATGTTGAAATCCATCGTTTAGTATTGGTAGTAGCACCTTTTGTAGTGGTTGGCGAACTCTTATTTTTTCTTTTTTCCGTAAGGAAAGGATTAAAGAAGAAATACGCTGGGCATAATCCATCCTTTCTTCCAGGTCTTTATCAATATCAGTGGATATTGCCTTTGGAAAGTCTGTTAAATGCACAGATTCTTTATCTTCAAGCCGACTTGCATCGTTTAAATTTTGGTACAACCAGTCAGAAAAGAATGGGGCAACAGGCGCCATCAACTTAGAGACTGTAATTAAACATTCGTATAAGGTTTGATAAGCGGCTATTTTATCTTCAGAATAATCTCCTTTCCAAAACCTCCTTCTACACAATCGAACATACCAATTACTAAGGTGATTATCGACAAAATTCATTATCCTTCTCGTTGCATTTGTTGGTTCGTAATTAGCATATTCAGCGGCTACGTCTTTGATCAATGTATTTAATACGGAAATAACCCATCGGTCAATTTCTGCTCTTTTTTCCAAAGGAAGAGATGCTTCTTTATAGGAAAAATCATCCACATTTGCGTAAAGCGAAAAGAAAGAATAAGTATTATACAGGGTGCCGAAGAATTTCCTTTTGACCTCTTCCAATCCGGCTTCGTCAAACTTAAGATTATCCCATGGCTGGGCATTAGAAATCATATACCAACGCGTAGCATCAGCGCCATGTTTTTGGATGATATCAAATGGATTGACCGTATTACCAAGGCTTTTCGACATTTTAACGCCTGTTTTATCCAGGACGAGACCATTGGATACTACATTTTTGAAGGCGACTGAATCAAAAACCATGGTTGCGATGGCATGAAGTGTATAAAACCAACCCCTTGTTTGGTCAACACCTTCTGCAATAAAGTCTGCGGGAAAATTATGTTTAAATACCTCCTCATTTTCAAACGGATAATGCAATTGAGCATAGGGCATGGAGCCGCTATCAAACCAAACGTCAATCAAGTCTTTTTCACGGTACATTGCCCGCCCATCTGCACTAACCAATATAACATCGTCGATATAAGGTCGGTGAAGATCTTTGGGGACTTTTTGGTTTTTGCCCAGTACTTTATTGGCTTTTTCAATTTCCTGTTTTAGTTCTTCAACTGAACCAATACATATCTCTACATCTGATTCTTCCGTTCTCCATATTGGCAAAGGAATTCCCCAGTACCTGGAGCGGGAGAGGTTCCAATCCTGGAGATTTTCAAGCCATTTCCCAAAACGCCCGGTTCCTGTTGATTTTGGTTTCCAGTTGATGGTGTCATTTAATTCCATCATCCTTTCTTTGGCAGCAGAAGCTTTGATAAACCAACTGTCTAATGGATAATAAAGCACGGGTTTATTGGTTCTCCAACAGTGAGGATAAGAGTGGGTATATCTCTCTGATAAGAATAATTTATTCTCAATTTTCAACTTAATAACAATATCTGTATCAAGGCTACGCTCCTCCTTCTGTCCATAATCCTTAACGTATCTACCCGCAAAATCGGTGACAACATCAGCCATTCTCCCTTGTTGATCGACGAGGGGAACATCTTTATCATTCTCATCCTTTATCATCAAGGGAGGAATATCGTATTTTTGCGCAAGCTTAAAGTCATCCGCACCAAATGTAGGAGCGATATGCACGATACCCGTACCGTCTTCCGTCGTGACAAAATCTCCAACTAAAACTTTGAAGGCAGGTTTGTCAGGCACCACATAAGGCATTAGTTGCTCGTACTCCATTCCCTCCAGGTCACTTCCCTTTAATTCATTGATTATTTCTGAATAAGGAATGGGTTTATTTCCCGCTTTAACCTCTGCTGGTGTTAGATCTGTTTTCTGTTCAGAAAAATAGGCAGAAAGACGATCTTTGGCCAAAATAAGAATCGCGGGTTCCTGTGTATATCTATTAAATGTTTTCACTTTAACATAGGTGACATTTTTCCCGACAGCCAATGCGGTATTGGAAGGTAGCGTCCAAGGGGTAGTTGTCCAAGCCAAAAAGTACTCATTATCGGAGTCTTTTACTTTAAACTGCGCAATGGCAGAGGTGTCTTTTATATCCCTATAAGCCCCCGGCATATTTAATTCATGGGTACTCAGACCCGTTCCCGCAGCCGGTGAGTAGGGCTGAATGGTAAAGCCCTTATAAAGCATATTTTTATTATAAAGCTGTTGCAAAAGCCACCAAACAGACTCAATATAGGAATTTTCGTAAGTAATATATGGATTTTCAAGATCGACCCAATAGCCCATTTTTTTTGTAATATCATCCCACATATCTTTAAACTGCATAACCGTGGTCCGACAGGCTTGATTATATTCATCTACGGTAATACTTTTGCCGATATCTTCTTTGGTGATACCTAGTTTTTTTTCGACTCCCAGCTCAATAGGTAAACCATGAGTATCCCAGCCTCCTTTTCGTTCTACGCGTTTGCCCTGCATAGAATGAAACCTACAAAATAAATCCTTGATAGCACGAGCCATTACGTGGTGAATCCCGGGCTTGCCATTAGCAGAAGGCGGTCCTTCGTAAAAGACCCAGCTATTATCTTTATCTCTTTGCTCGATACTTTTCTTAAAGATGTCGTGCTGCTCCCAATACGCTTCAATCTCCTGATCTATTTCGGGCAGATTTAATTTTTTAAATTCTCTATACATTTATCATTAAATTTTGGCTGTGCAAAGATATACTTTAAGTAGGATAAATTACGGATTTTGACGAATGGAATTTATCTCTATGGTTGATTCAAAAAAAAAGCTCCGACAAACGAGTCTGTCGGAGCTTTTTTTATTAACAAAATTTGTCCTACAGATTTTTTGAAAATCCTGGAATAATTATGCTAATAATAATTGAAAATAATGTCATCCTAAATAATTTGGAGCAAAGGTATTGATTGTCCAAATAAAAAGCAAATCCATTTAAACAAAAAAAAACGGATGCTCTGCAGAGAGGAACATCCGTTTTACCTTAAATCAATTTTATTTATGTAAGTCTTTAATCATCAAATGAAGGAATTTCATCTGCTGTATTAGTTTTAGGTGCTGTTGATCGAATGACAATACCGGTATTCTCCGTGTTTACAATTTCAGATCCTCTTATACCATCTGCTATGGATGTTCTATTTTTGTTGTTCTCAAATCGACATCCATTTGAGTAGATTGCTTCGCAAATACCTTTTCTTCTTTGTAGGAATAAATCGCTCCACCTCTAACGGTGCTAATATTACTGATAAAAACACAACCAATGATTAGTGGCTTTGTCTCTCCTTCCAATCCTTTATTCAAAATAGCCGATCCATAATAAGAGTCATTTTCTAAAAAACGACAGTTCTTAATAATAGGGCTACAGATGCTGTAATCGCCATGATTGTACAGTGCTCCTCCATTGAAGTCTGAAATATTAGCTAAGAAATCACAGTTTGTAAGTGTTGTTCGAATGACCCCTTCGTTGGCAAAATTAAACATCGCCCCACCTTCTCTGGCTCTATTGTGTGAAAATATACAGTTATTAATAGTGGGAGAAGATTCAGAATTGATATGTGCCTTATTAAACCACGCGCCGCCTGAGTAGGAGGCATCGCCTGCAATACCATAACCATTTGAATTACCTCCGGTAATGGTAAAGCCATCAACGATTGTCTTAGCAGAAACATCAATGGTTGTTATTACGGTAAAGGAATTATCTTCGATTGACTTGACATCACCTATTTCACCACTTAAAGTGGTAATATTGAATTTGACATCACGATCAGTAAGGATTGTTTCATTTCCTGAAAATCCACCATATAATTCAACTCCATCTTTAATGATAAAGCTGATATTTCTGATTTCCTCTGAAATAGTTGTAGAATAAGTAGGATAATAGGTGCCTGATGCTACCCAAATCTGATCTCCGGTTTCAGCTATTTGAAGAGCTGATTGTAGTTGGCCAAAGGCAGAGGTCCAAGAGGATCCATCTCCGTCGGCATTTTGCTTTACAAAAATAACTTTTGCAGAAGTTACCTGAGTACACAGCAAAATAAGTGCTAGAAAGAAAAATAATTTTTTCATGTCACGCCTTGTTTTGAAGTTGAAAAATATAGTCGCCATTATTTGATGAAGCACTAGAAACAAAAATCAGTTTTTAAAGTTGCAGAGAAAAAACTAATCATTGCGCATAAACCAGCAGTTCATTCAACGTCAAATTGAAGAAAGTAACGAATTCAGATATGTATAAAGTAACCGAAATTACTTATAATAGGATGTCATACATTGGGCACTTTGGATAAAAGGTGTCAAACTTTGAGACCAAATGTATAACTTTGTTTGCATAAATGCAAGGATTTGAATAAAAATTTGAGTAAATCTTCAAATTTATAGGGAATTCAAATAGGGATAACGCTTCTATTGTACGATTTGACAAAAAAAAGGTTTCGTTTTTTGAGGTAATTTTTATTTTTTTATTTCATTTAGTGGTATTTTCATAAGGAGTGGTCTATTTTAGTTATTTTTCGGTCATGTTAGTTATTTTTATTTTTTTTGCAAAATAATTGCATTGTAGATAAAAACCATTATTTTTGCAATAATAAAAACCTCTTTCACTATTAATAGACAAGTATCCTTATTTCTTTCGCAATATGCAACTGGTTTATTAAGTAGGTGTTTGCACCATAGTATCTGTCTAATACAAATCGTTTTGAAAGGCTTGAATCCAATATTAACAATTGGAGAGAGGTTTTTCGAGTCTGTCCTGAAAATAATGAATAGTTATTTCCTTTACTTTTGAAACATAAAGAAACAAAAAAGGGTATAATAAGCATTAAGCGCAAGCTTGCTTTTAATCCTTTTATGATTATAATTAAATTGGGACTTAGTGTGATTTTGATTCCCTTCATATAATACTTTGGCATGATGTACTTTAGACTTACATGTAATGATTCCTTTTATAAGGCTGGTGTGATTTTTTTCGTGTTACCGATGTTTTTTTTATTGAACGTGGTTCATTTAAACGCCCAGGATTTCCATTATTCACAATTCCACAATAGCGAAATGCACCTTAACCCCGCCTTAACGGGTGTTTTTGGTGGTGATTTGCGGGTCGCAGGGAACATGAGAAACCAGTGGCATACGGTTCCTGTCGATTATAGAACCTTTACGATTGCCGCAGACAAAAAGTTCATCAAAAGAACAGACAAAAAAGGTTATTTGGCAGGAGGCTTTTCGATTGATTATGATCGGGCAGGGCTATCTAAGCTAAAGTTAATTGATTTAGGTCTGAGCCTGTCTTATACCGGCATGATTTCTGACCACTTTTTTGCAACTATTGGCGGACAGGGACGACTGGGACAACGTTCTTTTGATATCAATCAATTGACAACAGATGGGAGCTTTGACGAGATCCGTGGCGTTTACGACCCCAATCTACCTTTGAATGAAAATTTTTCCGGCTATAATTTCCTTTTTCCCGATGTGGCATTGGGTGCCAATTTTCGTTGGCAAAAAATCGACCCCTGGGTTTTAGTTGATCGTTTAGAACAACGGACAAAAGTCGATTTCGGAGTGGGAATTTTTAATATTTTACAGCCGAATCAAAGCTTTAACAGTGGAAGCAATTCACCCCTGCCTATTAGAATTAGTCCGTATATTTTAAGTACATGGAAACTGGGGCAAAGTGTTGACCTCGTCCTAAATGGCACCGCTCAATGGCAAGGTCCATACACGCAATATGAAGGACTGGGTGGTATTAAATTACACCTGGATAGACAATTGGGTAAACAAATTGCACTACAACTGGATTTTGGATATAGATTCAATAATGATTTTGGTGATGCAATGATTCCCGGAATTGAAATATTCTACAATGGCTGGCAGGCCGGATTCACCTATGATATTAATTTATCGGGCTTTCAGACCGCAACGAACAAACGAGGTGGTCCTGAATTATCTATCCGATACATCCTCAAGAAGGTAAGACCCTTGCCTAAATTCAAGATTTGTCCTTTAATATAAGTGTTGAAATTTTTGTTCTTTAAAATAAACTAAAAGTATCATTATTACCCAATAGTGATATTTTAAATCAAGTATAAATTAACATGAAAAAATTATTGTTATCCGTCTTTTTTGTAGCATTTTTTATCCAATTGGGCTTTTCGCAAAGTAAACAATCCTGGATTGATGCGGCAGATGATGCATACGAGCAAGGAGATTTTTATGCCGCCTATAAATATTATGGTATCGCTTTAGAGTACGATGATGAGCCTTCACTAATCTGGTATCAATTCGCTCAGTCGGCAAGAGAATTTGATATTTACACCAGGGCGGAAGAGGCTTACCAGAAGGTTGTCAGCTGTGAGGATGCCAATGATTATCCGCTTGCTTCCTATTGGCTGGCAAAGGTAAAGCAAAGGCTTGGCCATTATGACGACGCTATTGCTTTTTATCAGAAATTTTTGGATGACTTCCCAAATGCGGAGGAATCTATCAGAGAAGATGCCGTTCAAAACATTGAAAACAGTACTTGGGCTAAAACAGTCATTGAAAACAAAATAGATGTTGACATTCGAAATATGACGGATTCTATTAATTCTCCTTATGCTGATTTTGGTGTCGCACTTAAAGGGGATACAATGTACTTTTCCTCCTTTCGATATATCTATAAAAAAGACAGCATTATTCCCGCAAGACCCTTCAATAAAATAGCCATGGTCGTCAACGGGCAACAATCTTTAGTCCCTTCACCAATCAATGAAGATGGACACCATTTTTCCAATACCGCTTTTTCCAGTGATTTCTCAATGGTCTATTACACCAAATGTGATTATATTTCTACTACTGAATTGAGATGCCAATTATATGCAAGTCAGGTGTCTGCGGATGGAACTTGGGGACCGGGAGAGAAATTATCTATTAATGAAGATGGCTACGACTTTAGACAACCAAATGTAGCATTAGATATGGCTACGGGAAAAGAAAAATTATTTTTCGTCTCAGACAAACAAGGCGGGCGAGGTTTATTGGATATTTGGTTTTGTGAAATTCTGGATAATGGAACTTTTGGACCAGCGCAAAATCTGACTGAAATAAACACAGAAGGTAATGAAATTACGCCATTTTATATGAGCCAAACTCACACCTTGTATTTCAGCTCTGATTATTATCAGACATTAGGAGGTTATGATATTTATGAAGCGAGAAATATTAATGGACAATGGGCGACACCGACGCACCTTCCTGCTCCTGTCAACTCTAGCTTTGATGACACTTATTATTCGTTATACGAAGGAGGAGAAAAAGCTTTTTTTGCTTCTAAAAGACCAGATTCAACGGCTATCTTTTGGGATGAAACAAGGGAGACCTGTTGTAGCGACATCTATACTTACAAACGCAAAGTCGGAATTGACTTATTGGCAACAACTTTCAATGGGCTGGACAATTCAGATTTGTTTGGGGTTACCGTTTCACTTTATGAGGTATTACCCAATGGAGATGAAATTTTGGTCGATCAAAGAATGGACTCGTTGGGCAATACCTATAACTTTAGGCTTTATCCGGACAAGGTATATAAATTAAAAGCCACTAAAAATGGGTATAGTGAAGATTTGGAGATGATCGATCTAACAACACCCGAAATGCAGGGCATTACTTCACTAAAAAAAGATTTGTTTTTAGAAGAAGGGGTGATTTTGAATGCCTTTACCTTTGACAATATTGATTCCTTACCATTAATTGGAACAACAGTTAAATTATTTGGAGAAAATGCAGCAGGAGAAGTTGTTTTACTGAAAACACTTGAAAATCCAGGCGGCAATGATTTTTCTTTCCAAATAAAAAGAGGAAAGCGTTATATCCTTAAAGCTGACAAAGCAGGATTTCCTTCTGTAATTGATAAAATCGATTTAAGAGGAGATGACTTTGCCACCACAACAAAAATAAAAAGAAACCTCTACCTGGGACAAGAGTTGGAAGCACTAACATTAGACCTGGCTTCCAGACATGCCCTTAACGAAGCTACAGTGACATTATACGAACTGACACCGGATGGGCGTAAAATTCTGAAGGGAAAAATCTATAACGGAACAGGCAATGACTTTTTATTTCCGATAGATCTAAGTAGAAAATATGAAATAAAGGCAGAAAGAAGGGGTTACGAAACAGTTGTCCAGCCTTTGGCATTTGACCCATCTCTTGTTAATTCTGCACAGGGAAAAATTACCGTAGAAATTCCAATGAAGCGTAACTCCTTAGAAGATTTTTTACCCTTGACATTGTATTTCGACAATGATTTCCCGAACCCAAGGTCTCACAAAACAACAACAACCCAAAGTTATATTGAAACGAATGAAGCCTATTATGCCAAAAAAGATGAGTTTATCAAAGAGTTCACGGCCGGTTTGGAAAAGAATGAAGCATTTATTACGACTAGAACTTTTCAACAGTTTTTTGACATAGAGGTTAATGGAGCTAAAAGGGATTTGAAAAAATTTTCTGAAGAACTGCTAAAATTTCTGGATGGAGGCTATTCCTTTACTATTCGTTTGAAAGGATATGCCAGCCCAAGAGCTACGGCTGCTTACAATGAAAGATTAAGTAAACGAAGAATTGATTGTGTCAAAAATTACCTTGAAGAATATGACCATGGAAAATTAGTGAAATATATGAAAAATGGAAAATTGAAAATAAGGGAAGAGGCTTATGGAGAGTCAACGGCAAAAGAAAAAGGAGTAAGTGATAAATTAGAGGATAAAAAGAATTCTGTTTATAGTGTTATCGCTTCTATTGAAAGACGAGTTGAAATAGTAGGCGCAGATATGGGCGATAAATAAGAGGATAAATCATGAGAAAAAAAATCAATAATTGCGTGAACACGACAAAAATTAATAAGACCATGTTAAAATATATTCTTTCATTTGTAATTGGAATACTTATCAGCCTTCCAGGTCTATTAAAAGCAACCCATATTGTTGGAGGAAATATGGGGTATAACTGCTTAGGAAACGATGAATACGAAATTGTGCTTGATATTTATCGGGACTGTTTGAATGGTGCAGAAAATGCCCCCTTTGATATGCCGGCTTATGTTGGGGTTTATGACCAAAATGGATTATTGGTGCAGAATGTTGTTCTTCCTTTTATGGGAGACGACACATTGACAACCAGTCTTACAGACCCCTGTCTGGTCATTTTAGAGGAAGTATGTGTTCACACCTCTACTTATAGGAAAACGATTACACTTTCTCCTGCTCCCGGTGGTTATACTTTAGCCTATCAACGATGTTGTAGGAATGTCACGCTGGATAATATACTGAACCCTGATGAAACAGGTGCTACTTTTCAGATTGAATTAACGGCTGCAGCAATGAATAGATGTTCGAGTAGCCCACAGTTTGTCAACTGGCCTCCAATCTATGTATGCACAGACTTACCCTTGGTTTTTGACCACTCCGCCATTGATGTAGATGGGGATTCTATCGTTTATAGTTTGTGTACGCCGTTTTCCGGAGGAACACTGAGCCAGCCGCAGCCAATCCCGCCTTCTGCTCCACCTTATGATACGGTCGTATGGGATGCCGCAAATGGATATGGAATCGGCAATATGCTCGGACAGGGTACACCATTGAGTATTGACCCGCATACTGGCATTTTAACCGCTGTGCCAGGGCTGACAGGGCAATTTGTAGTTGGCGTTTGTATGGAGGAATACGATAGAGCTACGGGGGAACTTTTATCCGTTACGAATAGAGATTTTCAGTTTAATGTTAATTTATGTGGCGAACGTATCTCTGCGATCGGAAGCCCCGAAGCCCAATGTGATAATTATACCGTACACTTTGTCAACGAAAGCTTGAATACGACTTCTTTTGAGTGGATATTTGACTACCCCAATAATACAATGGTCTCCAATACTTCAGATATGGAATTTGATGTCACTTACCCTGCCGTAGAGGGGGAATATACCATTCGGTTGATTGCAGAACCTGGTAGTTTTTGTGCAGATACTTCCTATACGACTATTTATCTACAAAATAATTCTCTGGATGCAAATATTAATGTAGATGTTTTCGACTGTGATAATGTCGCCATAATGGCGCTCACTGATTTATCACAGGACAATGTCTCTCCACCTGTTGCATGGAACTGGGAAGTCACCTATAACGGTGGCAGCTCATCCTCTACGGATCAAAATCCCGTATTGACCCTACCGCTTAATATTACGGGAACGGTTAATTTTACGGTAACATCTCAAAATGGATGTGTACAATCTTTGACACAAACATTTCAAACAGGAACGGGAAATCCTGCCAATTTTATCCTGGATAATATTCAACAATGTGTAGGGGAAGTTGCTTTTTTAAACCCCAATACACCTCTTGATATTGGCTACAATTATTCATGGGCTCCAGCGGGGCTTGTGAGTGATGCCCATGCCATTAACCCTTCGGTTACGGTCAGCAGCTCCCAGGTGTTTACGGTAACAATCACCCCACCCGGAAATGAATGTGAAATCGTAAGGGAAGTTTCATTAGTTGCTGTTGAAAATCCGGTACTTGACTTTTCTTCTCATTTAGAGTGTGATGGTCTAACGGTAACCTTTACAAATTTAAGCCAAAATGCACCTGCCTATTCATGGGATTTTGGAGATGGAAGTACGTTATTGGATGTATCCAATGAAGTAAATCCAAGTTATACCTACCCGGAATTAGGTACTTATACTGTTACACTGAAGGTACCTGATACCGAATTGTGTACCACAACGATTACAAAAGAAGTGACCATTTCTCAAATAGACCTTGACGTCGCTTTTTCTTATGAATATGCCAGCTGTGTCCCTGGTAATGTAACAGTTCAGTTTACAGATGAATCCATTAATACAACAGGCGCAAATATTATCAATTGGAATTGGGTCGTGACTCCGGGAGGCACATCAACTGAACCAAACCCTTCCTTTACTTATAATACTTCTCAAATAATCAATGTTTCATTGACTGTGACAACCGCTGATGGTTGCGCCAGTTCGATGATTGAAGAAAATGTTGCCGTCAATGTAATAGATAACGCGGATCAATTTCCAGATACTCTTCAGGTATGCTTTGGAGGGGAAACAACATTAAACCCTGGAGGAAATCCAACCTATACTTATGATTGGCAACCCAATATCGGAATAGATGACAATCATTCTGCCAGTCCAACTTTCAGTCCTGCCAGTACAACAAATTACACCGTAGAAATCACCAGCTTTGGTGCTGACACCTGTTCTTACGTAGAAGAAATGGTTGTTTTTGTTACACCGGAAATTGGGTTAAATGTATCTGGTGGAGGTCCTACCTGTGAGGCGACAGCGACATTGAACGCGACTTCTTTAGTGGATGTCGATTATGCCTGGATGTTGAATGGCGTTCAGGTCGCAACAGGAGATACTTATACGATTGATGTATCCGGAGTACATGATTTCACATTGATTGCAACAGATCAATACGGGTGTTCTGAGACGGAAAGACAAACCGTAGATGTAACAGGAGGTCCCGTCAACATATCTGTTCCTGACACGGTATCTGCCTGTCTGAGTGATGGCATATCGGGCTTGATGGTGACCAATTTGGACCTGAATGATACATTAACCTATATTTGGACGCCGATGAGTTTGTTTGAAAATGGAACAGCCAATACTGCTGAACCCGACTTTATAGAATCAGTAGGCGAGCATTTGGTTTCTGTTTTAGTGACCAATCAGTTTGGATGTACTGAAATGCAAGAGGTGGTAGTAGGCGTTATTGATGATAATATTAATTTGAGTTACGAATACGAAATTGATTGTTCAGGTGCTACCGTCGCCTTTACGAATACCAGCACGAATGCCTTTGGTTATATTTGGGATTTTGGAAATGGGGATATTAGTTACGAAGAAAGTCCGGTTTATACCTTCCCAATGGCCGGTACTTATCCAGTGACACTTTCAATTGTCTTTGATGGAAATTGTGTGGTGGATTTTACGCGGGATATCGTTGTTCAGGATCCTCAGGTGATTGCTGATTTTACATACGAAATTGCATCGTGTAGCATCGAGCGGGCAGAAATAGCTTTTAGCGATCAATCATTCACAAATATCGCAGGGGCTACAATTGTCTCATGGGATTGGACTTTTGGTGACAACCTGACTTCTAACGATCAAAACCCTATCGTTTTTATAGAAAACACCGGAGATTTGCCAGTTACTTTATCAATTACCACATCAAATGGATGTACGGCTACCATTTCAAAAACAGTAGATGTGCAGATTGTTGATTTATCAACATTGTCAGATACGATTGTGATGTGTAAAGGTTTCTCGACTCCTTTAAATCCTGGAGGAAATGCTTCTTATACTTACGAATGGTCTCCTAACGAGTTTATTGATGATATTAACAGTCCCAACCCAACGGTCAATCCTACCCAAACAACACTTTACTCGGTTACCGTGACAACGATAGGATCGGATACCTGCGAAGTGACTGGGATGGTTTTAGTTTATGTACCAGATGACATCAATGTAAATTTAGGAGATGATGTATTTACCTGTGGTGATGGTGTGGTATTAACCCCGGAAGCTGACGTTGATTTAGCGACAGTAGAGTGGACAGATCAAGCTGGAAATGTCCTTGGAGGAGCAGAAATGATCACGATCAATCCTTATCAAAATGATACGGTTATCGTTAACGTAGCAGATGAATACGGATGTACAGATTCAGACACCATCAATGTGATTTTATACCCGGATGTTAATTTACAAATAGATGGAGACACGACCTTATGTGAGATAGCAACAGTTCCTTTGTGGGGAACAACAGATGTAGATGCGACGATTGACTGGTATATTCAGGGAAGTGATGAAGTCATTGCTACGGGTACGCCCATCATGGTTACTCCGGAAGAAGGAACAAATGTTTATGTAGCCATTGCTACGGATAATGAGACGAACTGTAAAGATACCAGCTCACTTATCGTCCAGGTGAATATATTAGGTGCGGTTGGGCCTGAGTCCACTATTCGGGTTTGTCATGGTGTCCCAACTCATATCAATCCGGCAGGACAAGAAGGATTAATCTATGAATGGTCACCAGTTACGAATTTAGAATTCGATCCAAATTGGAATCCGATTGTTACGACCGAAGAAGAAATTACTTATTATGTAACAATTACAGATCCCGTTGGGCAGTGCCTGTTGATTGACACAACAACTATTATTCCCTACCCAGAGATTAACCCAATCGCATCGCCTGATACTATACTCTGCGAAGCAGTTGCTATTGATTTGATGGCGACAAGTGATACCCCGAATACAACTTTCACATGGTATGATAACCCTGAATTGATCGAACCTGGCTTGGGTAGTGGAACGCCATTTACGGTGACTCCTTCAGGAGAAAGCACTTATTATGTAGTCGCTGAAGATGAATTTGGCTGTACAGAGATGGATGATGTCACCATCAATTCATTTCCAATTAATGCAGACATAACAGCACCATTGATTATTTGTGAGGCGACCGAAAGTATCACCTTAGAGGTAAGCAATAATGATCCCTTGCAGGTATTAGGCTACAACTGGATGCCAGCCGGGGCAGTGACGCCAGATGATGCTGCAATAGTAGTTGCCGACTTGACACAATCGGAAGACTATTCCGTTGTTGTAACCAATCAATTTGATTGTCAGGAAACATTAGAAACGACGATCACTGTCATTAATTTACTAGATAGCCTTCAGCTAACAGCAACTCCTGATACGATTTTACTCGGAGAGTCAACAGATATTACAGCCAACGGTTGTTTGTTATGTGATTACGACTGGATATGGCCATCAGGTGATATTACACCCGAATTTGGACCAATTATCACAGCAACTCCGGATGAGCCTTATGGTAATATTTATGAAGTAACAGCCAATTTATTAGGCTGTACATTAAGTGATACAGTTAGCGTTTTTGTAATTGATGGAATGTGTGATACCGATCATCTTTTCCTACCCACTGCGTTTTCTCCGGATGGGGATGGGCAAAATGATGTATATAGAGTAAGGAGCTTCTTCTTAGACCAATTAACGGAATTTGAGTTAGTCATTTATTCCAGATGGGGAGAAGAAGTATTTAGATCAACCGATCCACATTTGGGATGGGATGGTACGTATAAAGGGGAGTTTTTAGCACCCGATGTTTATGGTTATTACTTACGAACAATATGCCCGGAGGGTGAAGAATTTATTCAGCAGGGAAATGTAACCTTATTGAAGTAATTGGTATTGTTGGATAGGTGATACGCCAAACAATTAAGAATAGGCATCATCATGTTGTTAGTACTGCCGCGCGGTAGTTTTTTCGACGACAGGAAAGGGTGACTTTTTGAATCAAAAAAAGGATAAGAAGAGTACCCTTTTCGCTGTTTTAGATAAAGGGGAGACGTGGGTTAATTTTCTACGATTGGAATTTTTATTTCAACTCTTGTTCCGCAGGGAAGTTTTGTTTTTTTGTGAAAAAGATCAATTGTTTTTACTAAAATTCCAGTTCCCTGCGTTTGATGGAGAATTTGCAATCTTTTTTCTGTTATTTCCGTTCCCCGGGATTTGTGTTGCTGAAACCTTGGATCATTTTTTGTCAATTCTCTTGCTTTGGCACGTCCAATTCCATTATCTTCTACCTTACACAGGATGGTATTTTCATCCAAGAGAGAAAAATCCAAAGTAAGTGTTCCTTGTTTCAAGCTTCGGAATCCATGCTCTATGGCATTTTCAACATAGGGTTGAATAATCATTGCAGGAAGACCAATAATGTCCTCTTCAATTTCATCATCAATAATTATTTTATAGTGTAATTTATCATCGAAACGTAGTTTTTGGTTGATGTATAAATAATTTTCCAAAAATTCAATTTCTTTTTCTAACGAAATTGTGTCGCGTTCAGAATACTCAAGGCTTTGCCTCATTAATAGTGCGAATTTAGCTAAGTATTTGGCTGCAAACTGGGTGTTGTTTGATGTAATGAAATGCTGAATAGAGTTTAGGGCATTATACATGAAGTGGGGATTCATTTGAGCCCGCAATGCCTTTAACCGAAGCTTGGTTGCTTCAATTTTAAGCATATCTGTTTCTTTCTTTTTTTCCATTGCCTCGTACTTCACCTCTAATTCGGCCTGCCTCTTTTTATCCTGTTGTTTTTCATATTTTTTTGCATAAAAATTATACATCTTTAGATATTCATAGGCATCTTTGAATTTTTCAATTTCAGCAGAATAATCAGCTAAATCCCCATAAATATTGGTAAGTTGCCTATAATCTTCAATTTGTTCAGAATATTCGAGGGCTTTTTGGTAGCAATTTAATCCTTTTTTTGTTTGACCAAGTTCTATATATGCCCGCCCCTTCCATGTTTCTATAACAGAAAAATTATAACTATCCTCATTGGATATTTCCCGATATAAGGAATCAGCCTCATCAAAAAAAGTGAGTGCCTCTTCCTGTTTATCTAATTCCAAATAAATGAAGCCCAATGCTCCGTAGGCACTTGCATGAGCGTACTGGGAATGGTCGTTATCTGTATCAATTGATTTTAGAAAAAAAGTAATTGCCTCATCAGGTTTTTCCAGCGACATATAGCTGTTGCCGACATTAAGGTAGTGCCATGCCAATCGTGAACGCATATTCATCGCCTCACAGATTTCGACTACTTTTTTATAGGCATTTGCTGCTTTTTTGATGTCGTCGTTTTTTTCATAAACCCTTCCGAGCCCACTATAAATTAAAGTTAGGAAGTAATAGTCTTTTAATGTAAGATTTCTACCAAAAGATAAGATTTCTTTTTGAGCAGCAAGGAGCTGTTCTATGGCATTGGGAAAATTATTGAAATGCAACTGAATAAAACCTTCCCTACAAATAATCCTGGCCATTAATTTTCTATCCGGGAATCGCTTGAGCAGTAATTTAGCCTTGTCGAGCATTTCCTCCGCATCTTCTAAAGACTCCAGATTGATACTGATTCCTGCAAAATCAATCAGGACTTCTATTTGCTCACTAATGGCACCTACTTCTTCCAACAAATTTATTACTTCGGTATAATAGGTTTCTGCATCTGTATAATTATAGCGTTGATTTTCAACCATCGCCCTATTAAGTAGATAATTCACCTTGAAGTCAAGGTAATCCCCTAAATTCAATAATTGATACTGCTCATCCAGCAAAATAAGGGCTTTCTCTGTATCTGTAAAGGAATAATAGGAGGCTAGTCTGTCAATCAAAGACAATCGTTGTAGAGGGTCTTTTTCTACAGCTAGTTTATTATCGAGTAATACAATTTCTGTTTTTAATAGATCATTCATAATTGACTGGCAAAAGTAAGGACTGACAATCGTATTTGCAACAATAAGTAGTTTACGAAATAAAAAAAGGACTACACCCTATTAGAATGTAGTCCTTTTTTTAGAATATGACACGCCTACTGAGGCACAATACCTCCTAAGCCATTGTTCCACTTTTTCTTTTTCTTGTCAGTTTTTCCACCGACAATCTTTTTCATATCCTTTTTCTGTAGCGTCTTAAGATCTTTCTTAAGGTCGTCTAATTTTTTTTTATTTTTTCCCATGGTATATAGTTTTTCTCAAATAGGGATAAAAAATCTCTTTCTCAAGCTATTATTCATTGATATAAAAACACATCAACACGGTACAAAGATATATAATTTTCTGTATATATGGGATTTATATCGCATTTTTGATAAACTTTAACATTTTATTTTTGTAAAAAGTGCGTCATTCCTTAGGGCTCGACTGGTAAATAGCAATAAAAATGAGCATCATTTTGTAGGGAAAACTTAACGATTCACCTGATGATTCTTCTACCGTCCATTCCCTTGGATCTCCTTCCCATGTCGTATAGACACTAAAAGAAAGGCGATCATTTGTCGTATTGATTTCCCACTCATCCATCGGCGTTTTATAGGTAGCATTCCATTTCAGCTGCTGATTGCCATCATAACACCTCCACGAGGAAAAATCATTTCGCCAAAGCGTTCTTGCTGTAATAATTTCATTTTCCCCTCTTAATTCCCATTGACTTGCATCATTGGCCCATTTCAACTTGATGACACCAAAGTGTTCTCCCACCTGATAAGTCCACGAAGACCAGTCATTACGCAGTGGCCATTGCAAGGAGATCGTACCAATAACGTCCTCATCATCGGTATATACCATCCATTCCTTGAAAGAATCTGACCATTTTGAAGCAACTCCCGTTATCTCCTGTGCAGTAAGCGAGGGAACGAAGCTCCCCAATAAAGCACCCAATAATAGAAGGACTATCCTGTAGTTAGATCTTAACAATATATTATAACTCAAAAAATTGTGTAATAAAGGCTATTTGCATCAAAATACTCTTTTAAGAGTATGTTTGGAGTGCCTTCGTATTGAAAATCAGCAGTTTAAGATTTTCTCGGCGCCAAGTTCTTAAAATATTGGTTTTCAAAGAAGTAAGCTCCAAACAAGCTCTAAAATGGGAGATCGTCATCGGCGGCTTCTACCGGTGGCTCATCTCCTGCAGAAGGAAACGCATCAGCAGAAGGAGGCGTATTGGCGACCTGCGCCTGAGGCGCTTCAATTCTCCATGCATTTAGATTGGTGAAATACTTTTCATTCCACTCTCTTCCTCTTAGGTCAAAATGAACTTTTATATCCTGTCCTTCTTCATACGAGTCGATTAACGCACATTTATCCTGCACCAATTGGAATTTGATAAAATTGGTATAACCACTATTGTCAACAACAATGACAAATTCTCTAGCCTGAAAGCTTTCTGTTTTATTTTCGGTATCGAACTTTTTGTGTAAACGACCGGTAATTTCAAATGACATATTCTTTGTTTTTTTGTCGTGCAAAGATAGGGAAAAAGAATTGTTTTTTTAACTATCCAGCCATTTTTTAAATTCTTTGACTCGTTCTCGGCTAACAACTACGTCTTCTTCTAACAGGGGTCGTAATTTTAATTTGAGGCGGCTATTGAACCAGGTACTAATAATACTAATGGAGTCAATATTTACAATAAATTGTCGGCTTATCTGAAAAAATTGCTTCGGTGGTAATTGATCTTTAAGGTTATCAAGACTATTATCCAGTAAAAAATGGTCTGCCTGATGGGTAGTTAAGTTGACGTAGCCTGAATCGGCTTGTAAATAAGCAATATTTTTAGTCTCAACAAACCTCATTTCATCTCCTTTTTTGACCAAAAAACGTTCTTTATATTGTTTTTTATCATCTTTGAGTAATGCCACCAAAGTGGAGTAGTCAATATTCCCCGAATAATTGGATTGTTCAAATTTATCAAGTGCCCGGGCTAATTCTTTCTGTTCAATTGGTTTTAATAGATAATCCAGCCCATTAACTTTAAAAGCCTTTACGGCGTATTCATCGTAAGCTGTTGCAAAAATAACAGGAATGCCAATAGTCACCTGTTCAAAAATATCAAAACTATAACCATCTGCTAACTGAATATCCATGAATATCAAATCTGCCCTTGAATCATCCTGAAGGAAATTGACGGCTGCTTCAACCGAATCAATAATGTCAACAATTCTCCAGTTGGGTTGCTCCCGGAGGATCATTCTTTCAAGGCGCCTGGCGGCTGGTAATTCGTCTTCAATTATTAATACGCGCATAATGCTATTTTGGAAATATTAAGCTACTTCAATCGAAAGCAGCGGTAATTTTACAATAAAAAATTGGTTATCAGCTATTATTTTTGGTTTTTTATTTGAGAGCAACTCATATCTTTTATGGATGTTCTCCAATCCTGTTTTCGTGGAATTCCGAACGTGAGATTTTGGTTGTAAATTATTTTGAATAATAACATAACCATCTGCAATGTAAATTTTTATTTGCAAGGGATTTTTTTGTGAGATGATATTGTGTTTGACCGCATTTTCTATTAATATTTGGATGGATAAGGGGACGACCATGGCTTGTCTATCATCATTGGAGATATCGAGAGAGAAGTCGATATTTCTTCCAAATCTAATTTGGAGTAAAAATTGATAAGCCTCCGTCGCTGTTAATTCCTCCGCTAAGGTGATTAATTTTTTGTCCTTAATCTCAAGTACAAAACGATATACTTTTGAGAGCTTCTCTACATATTCAACCGCCAAGTCTGCATCCTCGGGAATTAGTGCGGCAAGTGTATTGAGTGAATTGAATAAAAAATGGGGATTGACCTGATTTTTAAGCGTATCCAATTGCGCTTTGATATTTTCCTTTTTCAATCTTTCGTTATCGACAATTCCGATACTCCACATATCAAAGGCATACATACTTTCGTATATAGCCATAATGACAACTGTCACAAAAAAGGTGGCTAAAAAAAATTTACTGTCTGAAGGTCTTTTTACTCCCCCCAAAAAAGTATCCCACCCCACTTGGGCGAGGAAGAATAAAGACATTTTTTGAATGAGAAGTGTGAAAGAAATAATAACGACACTTTGAAGAACAAGGCGTTTGACATATTCCTGATAGTAGGGGAGTTTTTTTCTAAAAAAAATAACAATCCACCTGTCTATATGCCAAAAACTAAAAACATGAACCAGAGTGATCAGAAATATCCCCCCAAATGTACTTTTTTGATGAATGAGATCAAAATTAAAAAAAGTAAAAGGCATAATAAATGCCACAAGGGGAATCCCAATCAACCTAAGTAGCCCATCCTTGAAGCCAATGGTGCAATATGGCGCATTTTTACTGTGCATCCTTTTGTCCATATTGATAAATTTTTTCAAGCCACTTTTCTATTTTTTTTATTGATAAATCCCGGGTAGAATACAGTGCCGTTATCTTTATGGGACTGAATCCACAAAAGCTCAGTACGGAGTTCTTTATCGCTTTAAACCCCGGACTTCCCGTGATTTTATACCACAAAAATGGAGAATCCATCATGGTAACCACACGAGCTGATTTTCCTTTGAGTAATTTTTCCGGAAGCTTTCCATCGTATTTAAAGGCAAACTCCGGCAGGAATATTCGGTCTATAAAGCCCTTGACTAAAGCCGGCATCGTTCCCCACCATGTTGGATAAAATAAAACCAGGTGATCAGCCGCTTTAATTTTCTGCTGTAAACTTACTAAATCTTTCTCTAACGGGTTAATTTTTTTATACCCACCTCGAAGGATTAAATCAAAATCCAAGTCAATTAAATGGACCAACTCTACTGCCTGGCTACTTCTTAGTGCCCCTTCTTTATATTTTTGTGCAGCAGTAGCTGACAGGCTTTCTTTACGGGGATTGCCCTGAATGATAAGTACTTTTTTCATATTCTTGAGTAGTGGTTCTTGTTTAAAATAATATTCGATATAGGATATTTGGAAAGAAGCCTCTTTGATAAGTAGTGTTTATTTTTTGAGCAGCATTACTATATGTTTGCTGAAAAATATTCTTTTGCCCGGTTAGATTGGTCAAATCAACTGCCCACTCCTGAGTGCTTTTTTTACCATTGAGTTTGAAAGACACTTTGAAGTCTAATTTGAAATAATCAGGATATTTTTCTGAAAAAATTAAGTTTTCATCCCTGATTTCAGTCCCTGCTGCAATTGAGGCTTCTAAATTAATTGGCGTGTATCTTTTCCCTCCTGCATAGGTTATTTTTGTATCAAAGGAAAGTACCTTGTTTTTCCCAATTTGAAATTCTTTCCCGGCAAGGGCATTGAGGACAAAATTGCCATTAAACTGGCTATTTCGCTCAATACGATCGCTTCCTTTATATTTAGATTCAAATAAAGAAGCCGTTGAGAGAAAATAATATCCCTGACTGAAAAACTTTTCAAGTGTAAGCTCTAAGCCATAATTAGTGGCAGTTCCTTCATTGACCAAATTTATTCGATTCGGTAGGGTAAAATCTGCCCCTGCATTTATCATAGAAAAAGAAGAAGGTGCATCGTCCACTGGAATATTGAATAGATATTGATAATAAATCTCTGTTTTCAAACGCATATCTTTGGCAAAATAAAAATCATGCCCCAATACAAAATGAGCCGCCTTGGAAAAATCTAATTTTTTATTAGGCAATTCATCACTTAATAAATCCTTACTAAAATAGACGACAATGGGCTGTGTTTGGCTGTGAAGCCCTCCACCTAAATTCAAAGTATGATGCTCGTTTATTTTGTATTTCAAACCCAACCTTGGTTCGATGGCATTTTTTTTACTCAATGCGAAATATTGTTGATGAAGACCAATATTTACAGTGATATTGTCATTAAACCGGTGTTGCCAATTGACATAACTTTGTTGGAGAGGTGATCCATCGTTATAACTTAAAGCCTCAATCAGATTGCCCTGATATAAAGTAGAATCAACCATATTAATTTGATAGTAATCAAAGATTAGACCGGCAGTTAGCGTATTCCTACTACTAATTTTTGTATTGAATTTTAAGTGAGCTGAATATTTATACTGCCATCTGTCAAAAACAAATCGGGCTATTTTTTCTTCTGGATTTTGGGTGGAAATAGAATCCGAAACGCCAGCAGATTGCACACCTGATGCGGCAATTGTAAGTTTGGTGTATGTATTATTATTGAAAAAATAAGTATGAGAAGCACCACCGATATAAGTCTTAGACTGAAAGCTAAAATCTCCAAATTGGTCAAAAAGATTAGTTGAGTCCTGTGAGTCAACCGAAAAATTAATATCACTTACCCCAGCCATTCCCCATACCGAAAAAGTGCCGGATTTTTTTGTTGGAATATTAAACTTAAAGTTAACATCCTGATATTGCGGCACAGCAGCACCTGTACCTATATTAATACCTAATTTATCAAATACACCTAAGGTTGAATACCTATAATTGAGAAGGTAGGAACTTCTTTTTCCTTTTCTGAATGGCCCTTCTGCCCCAAATTCAAACCCATTAAATCCAACTTGACCCACATATTCTCTTTTGTCATTATTTCCATTCCTCAGTTTTAAATCAAAAACCCCAGATAGTGCATTGCCGTAATCGGCACTCCAGGCACTGGTCATAAAATCGGAGTTGCTCAGATTATTGATATTTAACATACTAATGGGGCCCCCTGTCGTCCCCAATGTGGCGAAGTGATTGGGACTGGGAATATCTATCCCTTCCATTCGCCAAAGGACACCTGAGGGTGAATTACCACGAATAATGATGTCATTTCTGTCGTCAGACGCACCACTTACCCCCGCAAAATTTTGAGCCATCCTTGCCGGATCATTAAAACTACCGGAATACCTGCCCGCCTCTTCAATGGAAAGGGTACGGGCACTTACCGTTGCTAATTGATTGATTGCTGCTCCTTTCTCATTATTGGCAGTGACAACGATTTCGTCAAGAGTCATGACACTTTCTGTGAGTGAAATATTGACTTCCAATGCTTTGGCTGAAGTGAGCACCAAATTGGAAAGAACAGCCGTTTCATATCCCAAATAACTGACTTGAATAGACCTACGTCCTATGGGAATTTGTTGAATTTCAAATTCTCCATTGACATCTGTTGTAGTCCCAATGGACTCATCGCTATCTAATAAAACGACATTAACTCCGATAAGCGGGAATTGTGATTGCTGGTCAACGACGGTTCCTTTAATCGTTTGGGTTAGTTCCTGCCCATTAAGCGCAATAGAAAATAATATAGTGAAAATTACTAGTGGTATAAACTTCATCGTTTTTAATAAATTTTAAAAAATTAATACTGCAAATGTCGGCGTAAAATAATTCCTTGCCAAATACAATTCTTTCAGCTGCATAAAAAAGCTGATGAATTGTTGTAAAATGAAATTAAGCTGTACCCGAAAACATCTACTTTGTAATACAATGATGCGCATTTTCATATTTGCCCTCATCTCATAACTAAATTCTATTGTTGAAGTTGTTCAAAAAAAAGGTAATTTGAATAGGGTTATTTAGGTCAGAATTTTACCTTTGTATAAAAAATGGAAGATTGGGCGTTAGATTTTGAATGGGGGAGGCTTCGTCGAGCCGTACAGAAGCGCTTTGGTAAAGATAAACTTCCGGATATGAATGCCATATTGTTTTTGATTGGAATTCAGGAATTAGGGCAAATAAAAACGGATTTCTCTAAGGAAGAAAAACAGGATTTAATGCACATTGCAGTCTGCAAATTATTGAGCCAAATTGGTCATTACCAATTCAAAGAAATCGATAAGGATGGGTGGCCCCACTGGGAGTTAATCCAGCCAATTAGCCAAAAAGGCGTCAAAAATCAAGAGAAAATTTTAAAAGAACAAGCTATTCACTATTTTCGTGGCAAATTAAAAAATTATAATAAATGAAAAAGATTTTACTTTTTGTTTTCATTAGCCTTTCTGTATTTTCCTGCAAGGACCAAAATAAAGGAGTTGTTATTGAAATTGATACAGATTTTGGAAAAATAAAATGTTTATTATTTGATTCCACTCCTAAGCACCGTGATAATTTTATTAAATTGGCTAAAGATGGTTTTTACGATGGCACTTTGTTCCATAGGGTCATTACCGGATTTATGGTACAGGGCGGTGATCCAGATTCTAAGAATGCCGCTCCCGGAGCACACCTCGGTAGTGGCGGTCCCGGATATATGATAGATGCTGAAATCGGCGCTCCCCACTTTAGAGGAGCTCTATCTGCTGCCAGAAATAACAATCCCCAAAAAAAATCTTCCGGTTCACAATTTTACATTGTACAAGGCAAACCAGTGACGGATGACTATCTGAAGAACATAGAAAAACAAAAGGGAATCACCTATTCTCCCGAGCAAAAAGAGTTTTATAAAACACAGGGTGGCGCTCCATTTTTGGATGGGGATTATACTGTTTTTGGAAAAGTATTGGAAGGTTTAGATGTGGTGGATAAAATTGCTGCAGTTCAGGTAGATGCTTCCAACCGACCCATTGAAGATATAAAAATGACGGTAAAGGTAATCAGGTAAATTACCTATTCCCTATATTGTTTTTGTAAAAAAATATTTAGTAATACGCCTATGAAGATGTTAAATATGAGACTTGGCTTTGTTGCTCCTTTTGCCCTGTTGACCCTATTGGTCTCTTGTAGTAAACCAGTAGCAGTTTTTACCTATTCGGGAGTGCCTAAAGCACCAAGTGATATTGAGTTTAAAAATGAATCCGAGAAGGCAGAACGCTATGAATGGGATTTTGGAGATGGTAGTACTTCTACGGAGAAAGAGCCCAGTCACCGGTATATGTCTTCCGGTAATTACACGGTACAGTTAAAGGCAATTGATAAAAAAAACAAGGCTGTTGTCAAAAAAACAAAATTAGTCGTTGATGCTCCATTGGAGTGTTTGGTTCAAATGACCACCCCCTATGGAAATATTTTGATCGAATTGTTTGACCAGACACCTAAACATCAGGATAATTTTATCAAATTAGTAGAAAATCACTTCTATGACAGTTTACTTTTTCATCGGGTAATACCCGGCTTTATGGTACAAGGCGGTGATCCTACTTCTAAAAATGCCCCTGCTATCAAACCTCTTGGCATGGGAGGCCCCGGTTATACAATCCCGGCTGAGTTCGTTGATTCGCTCGTACACATCAGAGGCGCTCTGGCTGGAGCTCGATTGCCGGACAATATGAATCCAAAACGAAATTCATCCGGCTCTCAGTTTTATATTGTACAAGGAAGTCCGGTAACCAATGAAGCATTGGATAGACTGGAAGCAAAAAAGGGAATTAGATATGGAAAAGCCCAGAGAGATGCCTATCTTAAATATGGTGGCACTCCGTTCCTAGACCATGATTACACCGTTTTTGGCCGGGTGATTGAAGGAATGGATGTTGTGGATAAGATTGCTGCCCAAAAAACGAATGAAAGAGATCGCCCCATAAAAGATGTATGGATGAAGATCGAAGTAATACGATAAAACTGAAATAATAAGAGGGGCTAAAAAAAGTATTCTTAGGATTTTCACCCAATTCCATGAGTTGCTTTAAAGCTGCAAAAAAACAAATATATGAAAGAGCATTTGATATTAGGGGTAGATGTTGGTGGAACAGGCATGAAGGCGGGCATTGTGGATGTTATTTCCGGAGAGCTAAAGACGAAGCGAAAGCGTATTCTTACGCCACAGCCGCCAACCCCTGATAATATTGCAGCAGGATTGAAAAATTTGGTTGATATTCATGATTGGTCAGGACCTATTGGTTGTGGTTTTCCCGCAATCGTAAAAGAGGGTGTTGCCTTTTCTGCTACGAATATTGACAACTCCTGGCTGGGTGTGAATATTGAAGAAGTCTTTGCAAAGGCTACATCCTGCCCGGTAAAAGTGACCAATGATGCGGATGCTGCCGGTTATGCAATCATGCTCTACGGTGTCGGACAGGAAATGCGAGGGGTGAATATCGTGTTGACCTTAGGGACAGGTATTGGCTCTGGTTTGTTTATCGACCGGCAATTAGTTCCTAATTCTGAAATGGGGCATCTCCTATTCAAAGGAGATATCGCAGAGCGTTATTGTTCCAATGCTGTACGTAAAAACAATAATTTGTCATGGGAAGAGTGGGGAGGACGATTAAATGACTTTTTGATTCATCTCGATAGAATTTTTTCTCCAAACAATATCATTTTGGGAGGCGGAGTGAGTAAAAAATTTGATGAATATGCTGAATACCTACACCCTAGAGCTAATGTAATGCCTACACCATTGCGAAATGCCGCCGGAACGATTGGAGCCGCTTATTACGCGAGTAAATTTTATTAATTCTTCACCCGATTAAAAAAACGGTAGGTTTCTTGTGTAAAACAGGAACACTTCCTTTTTTCCATTGCCCAACAGACTTTGAAATGATTAGCTCATCCCCAAGGGTTAGTTGGCTGGCTATTGCCAATTTGGTATTAGAAGAAAGGGTCGCAATCAATGCCTTTAGCATGGCATCATTCCGATAAGGTGTTTCTATGAATAATTGAGTTTGTTTATACTTTTTGGCAAGTGCCTCCAATCTCTTTATTTCTCGAATCAATTCTGGTGTCTTTTGTGGCAAATATCCAACAAAACTAAAAGACTGTCCATTCATGCCCGATGCCATAAGGGCCAACAATAGCGATGATGGGCCCACCAAGGGCTTTACTTTTATTCCCAAGTCATGTGCACGTTCAACAACTTTCGCTCCAGGATCTGCTACCCCGGGGCATCCCGCTTCGGACATCAAACCTATATCTTTTCCCGAAAGGGCAGGAGCTAAGAAGGCATCGATTCCATTACCGGGGTCTCGTTTGTCTAGTTCAAAAACAGTCAAATCGCTTATTGGACGGATAGGCTGGGTCGTTTTGATAAACCGCCTGGCAGTTCGTGCCCGCTCAGCAATAAAATAGTCTAAGCGATGTATTTCATCAATACAATATTTTGGCAGGGAAAAGACGGCGTCTTCGCCTAGAGGAATTGGAATCAAAAATAATATACCTTTTTGCATCTCTTATATTTTTTATACCTTTGTTGGCCATAAGCAACCACTAACAAAATGTCGAATACATCATATAATATCAAGCTTCCTCAATTTGAAGGACCTTTTGATCTGCTGCTCTTTTTTATCGAGCGGGATGAATTGGATATTCACGATATTCCAATTGCAAAGATCACCAATGATTTTTTGGGATATATCCAACAGATGGAACAGATGAATATCGACTTGGCTAGTGAATTTATTCTTGTAGCAGCTACCTTGTGCCGAATTAAGGCAAAGATAATAATCCCGCGCAAACCTGTTGATGATGAAGGCAACGAAATAGATCCTCGCCACGAATTAATTCAGCGATTGATTGAATACAAGCGTTATAAAAGCGTTTTGGATGAATTGCAGGCAATGGAGGAATCCAGGGCGAAGAAGTTTTCAAGGGGCAATGTCACCCGGGAGTTGAGAAGTATTGCCACCAAGGCGCTGGTTGATGCAGAGCTGGAGTCTCTAACTTTATTCAAATTATTAAAGACTTTTGAGCGATTGATGCAAAAGATGGAAGATGCTAAGCCAGGTGTTATCCATAAAGTTTATACCTTTACTTTTACCATTGAGGAACAAAGAGCCCATATTCTTTCCAAAGTAGCAGGAGGCAGACAAGCCAGATTTAAGGAAGTATTTGGTCTTTGTGAAAATAGAATTCATGCGATTATCACCTTTTTAGCCTTATTGGAACTCCTGAATATGCAACGAGTCCAAATAACGCAGGGGGAAGGTATGAATAATTTTTGGTTATCCGAGGGGGCGGCAGAATCAGACATGGAAACACCCCTGACAGCCGCCGGTGATCAGGAAGAGTAAATTATTCAGCTCTTTGGCTCACACCTGCAACAAACTGCTTTGAGCCGATTTCTCGCCTCTCTCCCACCACTTTTAAATTAAAAACCTGTCGGGCTGAAAGACTGATTAAGCCCTTTAAATTAAAAAGCAAAAAATCAGCTCCCAACCTTCAACAAAGGTCTTATTCCTGAACATAGGTTGTCGTCCCTTTAATTGTCATATCGGCATCCATCTCACCCGGTAGCATTCCTCCAGACATGGTCATTGTGCCAGAGAAATCCTGCTTAACGGTTGAAGTGGTCGGAAAGCCAGTTTTTAGATCGACAATTGCTGTTCCCGATTGAGTCCCGGAAAGGTTGTATTTCATTTCCATACCCATCATTTTCATGGGTTCACTATCGGGAGTTGGTGTTGCGATGCCATCAATTTTAAGGAATGCTTTTCCATTGGCAATTTTTGTAAGTGTGTATTTCATATCTAATTTGAGACCTAGTATTTTCATGTCCATAGATTTGTTCCAACTGTCTCCGATTTTCACAGGAGTAGTTGGAAGTAGGCTGGTCATGCTGTTGCCGTACATTTGCGTCATGGCATCATCCCCAAATTGTCCTTTCATAACCTCTAGTCCCTCCGTAGGTAAATCATCCTTTTTCATTTGTTCTTCTATCTTTTGAAACATCTCTGTTGATCCGGAAAATTCTTTCAATTGCCCTTTACTGTCTAGTAATAAGTTAAACTGTTGTCCGATCATATTAGCGTAGATTCCCTCTATGCTTTCTGCCTGTTCATTTTGAGATTTATCCTCTGAGTTGTATTTTATTTTATTACCCATTGTTTCCATCTCATAATTAATGGCTTTAAGTGTGGAGACCATATTGACATCTCCATTTGGCTTAATTTCTGTAATTTTATTTTCAAAAAGATAGCCTTGCTTTTGCTCATTTACGACATTTTTTCCCATGACAGATACAGTGGAAGTGATGTCGCTATTTTGTCGATAAGTATAGGTATCCCCCTTTTTGTAGTGGATGTTCTCCGTTAAAAGTTTAGGCCCATTACAGGCACTTGTGATTAAAATTAATAATGCTAATAGAGAAAAAAAATGTACTTTTTTCATTCTGTTTGTTTTATGTATGAAATTCCCTTTTCGGGAAACAATGATTTTTATGTTTAAAATTACTGCCAAGCAGTTTTTTATGGAACGCTTATTTATCAGCACAACTCTTATCCTTTTGCAAAGAGAGCAGTTTTCTAACCACTAAAACACTTTCTGTCTTCCCCCCTTCCATTGCTTTCCTCGTTTTTATGCTGCCATCTACTATTATCAAAACGGGAGTTCCACCATCAACTGTTCTTAGATAGGTTTTTTCCAGGTTTAAATAACCCTGCTCCATGGCAACACTCATCTTTTTATCGGTTGCGCAATCTTTGAAAATAGCAGCGTCTGCCATGTATTTAAAAATTCCGGTAATGGTATTGTCCCCTTCCTCTTTTACCCTGGGAGGTGATACCTCTTTGGTTGGTTCAGACTGTTTTTCCTTTTCTCTGCTTGCATCTTTTTCTTCTAGCTGTTTTTCTAC
Organism: uncultured Saprospiraceae bacterium; assembly: GCA_964571475.1. Taxonomy (GTDB): domain Bacteria; phylum Bacteroidota; class Bacteroidia; order Chitinophagales; family Saprospiraceae; genus JALVDO01. The sequence continues at coordinate 33,016 of CAZNCI010000003.1, forward strand.
CGGAGCAGGAGCAGGGGATGTTTGTTTTGCTGCGTTGTTTTCACAGCTAAAAACAAAGAGTACCATTAGTATAAAAAGTGTAATCTTCTTCATATAATTTTCTATTTTTTAACTTAATCCTCCACATACGCTGAGTGTCTGCCCCGTAATATAAGAGGACAAATCACTTCCTAAAAACAAACAGGCATTGGCAATCTCTTCCGCTGCCCCCAGTCTTTTAAGCGGGATGTTGGACATATAGGCCTCTCTGGTTTTTTCGTCTAACTCCTGTGTCATATCTGTCTCGATAAACCCGGGAGCGATGACATTACTTCGTACATTTCTTGCCCCCATTTCCTTGGCGATTGATTTGCTAAAGCCAATGATACCCGCTTTTGATGCGGCATAATTGGCCTGCCCTGCATTCCCGGTGATTCCTACGATTGAACTCATGTGAATAATCGAGCCTCCCCTGTTTTTCATCATAGGTCTCAAACAGTGCTTGGTTAAGTTAAAGACTGAATTAAGATTTGTCTGTATGACTTTATTCCACTGTTCTTCACTCATTCGGAGCATCAATGTGTCGCGCGTGACCCCTGCATTATTGATTAAAATATCTACTTTTCCGAAGTCAGCTAAAACTGCTTTGACCAGTTCTTCCGCCTGTTGATAATCAGAAGCATCAGAGCGATACGCTTTAGATTTCACCCCCAGATCTTCCAACTCTTTGGCCACTGCATTAGCCTTGTCTTCTGATGAAAGGTAAGTAAAGGCAACATCTGCCCCCTGCTCAGCATATTTTTTTGCGATGGCTGCGCCTATTCCTCGTGAACCTCCTGTAATGAGGGCTACTTTTCCCTGTAATAATGACATATTTTATCCATTTTCTAATTCTTCCAGCAAATCATCTATATTACTTGCCAGATTGTTATTAATATCTGTAATAGCTGCCTGGATTTTCTCCAAGGCTGCATTTATTTCTGCTTCTGTTGTTTCGCCTTCCGCAATACTTAATAAATAATATTCAAGAATGGCATTTAGGGTATCTTTCTGGGTCAATGTCCAGCTACCGGTAGATTGATCGTCTTCATCATAAAGCTCAATGAATAACTTTTCTAATGAATACGTCAAAGCAATTCGTTTGGTTTTCCCCTTTTTAGTTTTGATGGTGAATTTTATTTCTACCAATTGCTTTCTCAGTGCGACTGCTTCAATAGCTGTCTCTATGATTAACACCACCGTTTCATGTGGCAATGTCCTTCCTTCTGGAATAGCTTCAAATGCCTGATAAATGCCCTTGATAACTGCAAAGATAATTTCATCTTCGACCCAGGTAGGATTATCCTGAACTTTTTCTAAAATAAGGGTGATAATTTCCAAAATCTGACTCCTGCCCAAGGTCGGTTTCCAAACACCTGCTTTGGGCTTTTTAGCAATGACTGTTAAGGTTTGTTCTATGGCCAGCGACAAAATATTTTTAGGACCATTTCCTTTGATTTGCATAATTTGGTCAACATTCAAACCTATCTGTAACATCATGATCCTGATGAGCTCCGGAACCATATTATGTCCGGTATAACCTGACTTTTTCACCGCTTGTGCTGTATCGCGAAGTAGCTTTCTGAAGATGACATCTTTCGTTGCCAGCTCCGGGTAATTGGAGAGTACTTCTACTGCAGCATCTATCAAATCATCGGCCTGCCCTTCGTTAAAACCTTTGGTTAAATCCAGTTTGTCCGTTTTAAAAAGTATCAGTTGGATTAATATCAGCCCATTTTTATCTGGATGATTGCTCAAAATAACCGAAAGCACATATTCCACTAACTCGACAAACAGGGTTGTTCTATCACCCATAGAACCCACATTAGAATGCGCAAAAACGTATTCAAATATAAGGTCTAGCGCTTTGTCAAAAATAATTATTTCCTGTTGTGAGCTACCCCATTTTACGCTGCCTAAAATCGCTTTGTTACGACTTGCGGTTCTAAGGCTATTCCGTAATATCCACTCCAGTGTTTCAGTGGAAAATCGAGCCTCTTTGGGCATTTTTGCCATGGTGTTAAAGACGGTTGCAACAACTTCATTAAAAAGGCTGTGCTCATCATCTCCATCATAAATCCATTCGGGATGTTCGACTACTTCTTCAAAGAGGTTATCAATGAGGTCTATCGCCTGAAATGGACTCAAAGAAGGACTCCAGCTTTCATCGTCAGCAGGTGGTGCAGAAAGTATGCTTAATAATTTCTGTAAAGTTTCTACCAATAAAAATTTAGGTGTGCCGCTGGAGGATGGAATGATTAAATTAATATTCTGACCGCTATAATATAGTGTCAATCTTAGTAATTCCGGGAGTAAATCCGGGTGGTGAAAGTCTGATGCATCTATTCCTGCCGTGATTCCCTCTATAATATTTTGTAGTACTTCGTCTTTAGCCAACCATTCCGAGTGGTCGTGTAATACCTGAAGTGCGGAGTCGAGTAATTCATCTGCCAATTCATTATCAAAACCAGCCGAGTAATCAATACCTGAATTAAAAAGAATCATTTGAGTCAGCATTAAGCCGGTTCTATCCGGATGAGCATCCATGATAACATCCAGAATATAGGCTAGTAAATCAGCTATTAATTCCTCACTTCTATTACTTTCATGGAAAGTGTAATCCATAACCATGGCAATTACTTTTTTCCAAATAACAATTTCGTCTGCAGTAGATCCCCACTCCGTTTTATTCAGTAATTCAGGTGTTATGATAATTGCCTCCAGACTAATAGTGATAATCGCCTCCAGCGTTTCGGGTGAGAGCCTTTCTCCTTTATCTCTGTTTCTTAATTCGTCAAAAATAAGATGAGTAACGATGAATAAATTAGAGTCGCCATTTTTATTTGGGACAACCCACTCGGGATGTGTCAGAATTTCTTCAAATAAATGATCTATTAATTCTACGGCTTGGGCTGTTGTCAGGTTGGGTTGCCATTTTTGGTCATTGATAGGCGGTGCGGATAGGAGGCTTAACAGTTGCTTTAGGGTGTCAACCAATAAAAATTGTGGCGACCCGCTGGCTGTTGGCAGGATTAATTCCATGTTTTCGCTGGTGTAAAACAGGGTTAATCTCAATAATTCCGGTAATAATTCCGGGTGGTGAAAATCCGAGGCATCTATGGCAGAAGTGACACCTTCCAAGATGCTTTGCAGGGCTTCATCCTTTGCTAACCAATCTGCATGGTCATGTAAGACCTGAAGGGTTGAGTCAAGTAATTCATCCACTAATTCATCATCAAATCCATCCGAATAATCAACGCCGGATTCAAAAAGAACCATTTGCACAAGCAAAAGTCCCGTTTTGTCAGGGTGTTCAACCATTATGACCCCGAGTATGTATTCTAATAAATCAGCTAATAGTTCTTCGCCTTTATCGGCATTATGGAAAGTATAGTCCATCGCCATTGCGATTACTTTTCTCCATATTATGACTTCGTCATTGTCCGTTCCCCAATGTGTTTTTTCCAGCAGTTCAGGGGTGATAATTAACGCTTGCAGGCTAATTTCGATAATTGCCTCCAGTGTTTCAGCGGAAAGCCTTTCGTTTTTATCGCGTGTGCGCAATTCTTCAAAAATAAGACTTGTTGCCAAGGACAAAGCGGTTGTGCCGGTATCCTGTGGACTGACCCATTCGGGATGGTATAGAATTTCTTCAAATAGATTTTCGATAATTTCCAAGGATTGTCCGGGTGTTAAGCGGGGACTCCACTTTTCACCCGCTTCTTTTTGCGCAAGCAACATCAATAAATCCTGCAATGCAACCACTAATAAATAATCCGGATGATCAGCTGTTTTATTTAAGATTAAATCAACATTAAGCGCCGTATATTCAATGACCAATCTCAATATTTCAGGAAAAAGGTCTCCTTTGTCATAATTTGAATTTTCGAGCCCGGCATGTAGGGCAGTTGCCACCCCAGAGACAATTTGTTTGAAAGCCAACTGGTTACTGACCAATTCAGGGTGCTCTCCCAGCACTAATAGTGCCGCCTCGATTAATTGATCAGCCAATTCTTCATCAAATCCACCTGTGTAATCTATATTTCCAGAGTCAAAGAGGATCAAATCAACCAACATAAGCCCTTTCTCTCCAGGGTGGTGGATGAGGATGACTTCCATAATGTAGTCGAGCAAATCTATTAGAAGGTCAATCCTATTGGCACGCTCGACTTTCCCACTTTGGAAAATAAAACTGAATAAGAGATCCAATGCTTTATTCAAGACAATCACTTCTCGCGCATCCTCTGTCCAATGAATGGAGTCAATAATAGATTGATTTGTCGCTGCCGCACGGAAAGCAACCTGTATGATGTATTCAAGTACTTCAACATTGATGCGTTGCCCTTTGGGAATAGCAGATAATGCCCGCATGACAGATTTAAGCACCAATGAAAGTGGTGTCTCGTTGGCAATTTTATCTCTGACCCATTCAGGATTAACCACCACTTCATCCAGGATATTCTCTAAGATGGATAATACCTGTGCCTGTGTTAATCGGGGCTCCCACGTAGCATTTGGGATGGGAGAAGAAATAGCTTCTAATGTTTGTTGTGCGGCAAGCACTAATAAGTTACGTACATCATTGCCAGGCTCCCAGATTAAATCCAAATTTTGAGCGGTGCTGGCTAAGATCAACCGCACGATTTCGGGGAGCATTGAAGGTCTTAATATAGGACTATTACTCAGGGCAAGCGTTTGAGATACCTGCATGATTATTTCGCGAAGACCATCTTCTTCTGTAACTAATTCAGGGTATTCTGCGATGACTTCCAGGCTTGCTTTTACGAGGCGATCCAGCGATTCAGTGGTAAAGGCGGCCTTCATATTGATTTTGTGCGGATCATTTAGGAGAATATCCATTAGCGCACTTCCCGTTGATTTAATCAATGCAGACTCCGATTGATTGGTATTAAAAACAGCGGCAGGAGAGTTAAATACATAACTTCCTGAGTTTTTTATCAAACTTCTAAGGATGGATTGCCCCCAAATAACGGTTTGATCCTGATGGTCTTTTCGTTTCTGGGCATTTAGGGTGGGGTCATTTTCGTAAGCGTCTAACATTCCCATGATATCGTGAGCAATGCCATTTCCCGTTTCCCGAATGAAATTTTGCATTTTTTCGTCACTGCTAATTTCCGTACTCATATCGCTGACGACTTCGGCCGCGACAATAAATAATTTCGGAAGGACTGTTTGCGCATATTCTTTTAGTTTACCTGAATCACTAAAACTCACATCGTCAAATGCTTCCAGAAAGTGCATCATTGTCATGCCAAAAGTAGAGTTTTTATTGAGTGCTCCCGGAACTTGGTTGAAGTAGTCAATTCCGATTTCTACTAATGTACCTGCGACCATCTGAAGGGGAGTTGTACCGGGCATTTTCCCCGTTTCCCATTGCCGAATTCTAAGTAAAGTGACGAAATCATCTGCGCTTATATGGCTATTTACATTACCCGTTAATGATTTCAATTGTTGGTAATACTCCTTGTATTCATTTTCTTCTTCGACTTGAAACGCCGGGTGTTTTTGGTGCAACTCATGAAGCCTTTCAATTTTTGACAAATACTGTTTGCCACCTGTTCCAAAATCTTCCTCTTCAAAAAAAGAATGCACCTTGGATAAGGTCGGTGTTGTATCAAAATTAGGGAGCGGCAAAACAATCGATTTTGCTTTAATACTTTTGGCATAAGCGCGTTGCACATTATGTCCCAGTTTGATGGCAGAATTAATGGAAAAAATAACGGCTTCTGCAGCAATTGATGAAGTGGCCATAGACTTTTGATTTGGGTTTTATTACGAAAAGAATACTTAGTCAACACAATAATAAGGATTTTTCAAGGTAAAATCGTATTTTGTGATATAAAAAAAGGCAACACCTCCTTATTATAAGAGCGTATTGCCTTCTTTATTTGTCAAAGCACCTTCTTTTTAATATGAATATTTAAAAGAAGTTTTGGTGAAATTAGTTCAAAGAATCAACAAATTTCTTACCTGCTTTAAATTTAACTAAATTTTTCGCTGCAATTGTGATAGTTGCACCTGTTTGAGGGTTTCTTCCCTGACGTTCTGCACGGTGTGAAACTGAAAAAGTTCCAAATCCGATAAATGCTGCTGAATCGCCTGCCTGTAAAGCACCTGTAATTCCATCAAGCACTGCTGCTACTGCTGCCTCTGCTTGTGCCTTTGATAACCCTGCATTCTCTGCAACCTGACTAATTAATTCTCCTTTGTTCATTCTGAATTTTTTTTTTTTGAATAATAAAAAAGCGACCCAAATGTAAATGCTAAGTTTTGTTTTACCAAAGTTTTAGAATAAAAAAGATTATTTTATCCTAAAAATGGTGACAATGCCTGTGTTTTTAGTGAAATTTGGGCATGGAAGTTAGAAAAATTAAAATTTTAATCGCTCAATACAAGAAATTATTAACTGAAAACAGAGCTCCTAAGGACCTTTATTTATGGGAAGCACAGCAGAATTTTCAGGATAATTGGGATGATAATGCCATTCATTTTAAGGCGATGTACCAACAGGCTATTCATAGTAAACAAACCTTGCGTTATTGGAAACAGGGGCAATATCAACCCAGGCAAATGATGGAACATTTTCTCCAAATGGATGAAGCATGGGTAAAGTCTATGTTTGAAGATCTTTTTAATGAAAGTATCGAGCTGGAAATAAGGGTGGATCGCTTCCTCTTTTTGATGGACGAAACACTAAAAACATATCGTGCTAAGCACCCACTTAGCATTGATACCAATCACTATCATGGAGATTATAAGATGATTTCCCTTTATTTATCCTTTCGGTATCCTCTTCAATATGCTTATTATGAGCATGAAGATTTTGTTCGCTTTTTGCAAAATGTCAATAGTCCAAAAATCCCCGTTGTTCCAGACTTTGTTCGTTTTGGTAAGGTAAGCAATATTATTTATACTTTCATGGAAAAAGAAGAAGGATTATTTGAAATTTTCCAGTCAAAACTATTACCCAAGATACATTATATGGAAGACAGCCGAATGATTGTTTTTGATTTTTTACGATCGGTATAGAATGGAATGCCTTTTCCCTTTTGAGCAGTCCTGTTCTCCTAACACCTCCAGCACCTCCTCCACTTTCATTCCGGCAATTTGCGCAGGAGGGAGACCAAAAATTACGGCATACGCATCCAAATTAAAAAAATAGGGTGGTGTATTAAATGTAATGCTAATATCATCGCCACGAATGCACGAATGTCCTTGGCGAGCCAAGGACATTCGTGCATTCGTGGCAATTTAAAACAAACTTTTAGTGACTTTCT
>CAZNCI010000004.1:0-37171 GCA_964571475.1 uncultured Saprospiraceae bacterium
TCAATTGTACCGATTTTGTTATGTACTCAATTGATACTAATTCAAATTCAAATTCAAATTCTAATTCTAATTCTAATTCTAATTCAAATTTTAATTCTAATTCTAATTTTAATTCTAATTCTAATTTTCATTTCCCCAGATAATGCTTACTTTTGTTGAACAGATAAACTTGGAGCTATGACAAAAAAAATAACAGTATTATTGATGCTTACCTGTTTTGCCGTATTATTGCCGGGACAGGGCTATTACTTTGGGGTAAAAGGAGGGTTGTCGGTTGGCATTCAAAATTGGAACAGTTACGAAATGGATCCCCTTTTAAAATACCATGGAGATGTATTCCTTGAGTCATATACGGATGCAGCCCTCGTTTTGTATGGGCAATTGGGTTATCACGTAAAAGGAAGTGCATTGAGGAATCGGCTTTTCCTTAATCCAATTAATGGTTATTCGAGAGCCCCTGTTCGGGAGTTTTTATTTAATAATATCGTATTGGTATTGGGCGCAAAGCAGAAATTTGATTGGGGGGCGGATCGTAAGTATTATTATAGTATGGGACTTAGGGCAGATTATAATTTAAGTACCAATTTGTCGGAGTATTCTGAGTATAATACACAATTTCCCGGTTATTATCCCCTTGATAATCCAACGTATATTCGTTCTTTTATGTATGGGATTTCCTTTGGAGGAGGGGCAGAGTTTTCCCTTTCTGATTATTTTGGAATTACGGTTGATTTGACGGTGAATCCCGATTTATCCTTTCAATACATACAGCCAGCTATCCCAACAAATGTGACCAATCCGTACAATGGACAAAAAATTAATATTCGAGAGCAAAAAATTAGAAATATCACTATTGAATTAAGCGTTGGATTACGCTTTTTAAGAGAAATTGAATACATTGATTAAGGTAATTGAAACACCGAGGTTAATCCTTAGAGAATTTGGGCTGAAAGACGCCCATAAAATGTGGGAGCTTAATGCCGACCCTGAAGTCATCCAATATACCGGTAACCAATCGTTCGAGTCGGTCGATGCTGCAAAAGTTTTCCTCCGTAATTATACGCATTACTGCGAAAGAGGTTATGGTCGATGGGCAGTCGTATCCAAAGCAAAGGGGGAGTTTATTGGCTGGTGTGGATTGAAATGGAATGAAGATAATTTTGTCGATATTGGGTTTCGGTTTTTTCGTCATGAATGGAATAAAGGATTTGCAACTGAAGCCGCTAAGGCCTGCCTTGAATATGGACTTTTTGATTTGAAAATAAAAGAAATAATTGGGCGCTCTTCCATTGAAAACAAAGCCTCTATTCGCGTGTTGGAAAAGATCGGAATGTGTTTTTGGAAAGAAGAACACTGCGAAGGAATTGGTCCCGCTGTTTATTATCGAATTGGAGACTACTCTAATAAATAAAAATTTGTTTTCCTTCTTTTTGGGTATTGGTTTTTACCCATATAAAATACATTCCCTGCGGGAGGTCACCATTTAAGCTGACTTCAGTGGTGTTTTTTCCTCCATTTTTATGAATTTTAGCCCATTTTTGTACCAATTTTCCATTGGTATCTAATAATTGTATTTCAATATCAGTTATTTGATCCAATACATACGAAAGTTTTATCGCTGCTCCTGCCCTTGTATTATTGGGATAAATTTTTAATTCCAATCCGGTATATTTTGCATCAAAATAAGCAACAATTTCATCATCTTCTTCAAAATTGTACAGGATAGACGGATGGGTATCTTTGTCCTTTATGGTATGGATAGACTGCCAGTGTGAAAATTTGAAACCATCGTTGGCTTCTATGGTTAAATTTACAGGAATACCATTGAAATAGATGCCATCCCACGGCAAATCCGGGGTAATGGTGTTGATTTTTATCGAGCCGGCTCCTTCGGGGAAAGTTTTTAATGTTAGATCAACCATTCCTTTGAATTGAAAGTATTCCTGTAAATATTGCCGGGCGTAATCCGGGCGTTCTGCTGCAAATTCAAAAAGTGTATTCAGCCGATTGTTCCACCAAACATCATAACCGGGCCAGGTATATAAAAGAAAATGGCGAACCATCTCTTCTGCTATTTGGTCCCGGCTATTAATAATTTCCTGCCTTAGGTTCTCTGCTCGAAACGTCGTGTTTAATAAATCGGCATAGCGGTTTAAAAAATAAAATTTAAAACCTTCATTGGCCAGTAGAGATTTGAAAATATTGATGTGAAAATTAGTGTCTTGGTATTCCACCATTTTATGACCGAAAACATCAACGTTTTGATTGTTCCAGCCATTGCGACCCAGTGCGCTGTCCAGATCAAATAAAATATACCGCCATTTAGCATCAGCCTTCCTTTGTCTCCAATATTTGATATTATTGGCGTATGAATCTGTGTTGCAGGTAGCCGTTTCGACAATGAAATAATCCACCATGCTTTCTATGTCAAAATAGGATGCTGCCTGGGCATAATCAGAAGATACACCCATATCGTGATGGGTGACAAAATCATAGTGCGCATGAAACAGGTCAAAATTTCCTCTGAGAATCATGGTATCTTCTTCCAGTAAATCCACTTCATCGGGATTGACCCCAAACCTATACTTCAAATAATACTCATCTGCCTTTTCTCTAAGGTTAAGTACGCCATAGTATTGACCGTCCAAATAAACCACAACGGGCTGATAAGCCAGACCGTCAATATCTAAGCCGTCTTTAATAATTAAACGTTGTAACATGCCATCTCTGAAGTGAGAGACGTTAAAATCTCCACTTGAATTTCGTAGTATCAAACGTTTGTATTTGGTGTTTTCCCGATCTTTGAAAAATGGAAAATCCATGACTTCTGTCCCATATTTCTTTTTGGCTAGTAATCTCAATGGCTTTTGGGGATGAACTCGACCGCCTCTTCCTCCATGTATTTTTGCACCTAAATCATAGGCGGTCTTAAAATCTCCTGACTCATCAAAAAATTCAAAGTGAACAGGAATTTCTATATCCAACCAATAATTGGCGCCGTAAAACGGCCAAATGGAGTCTATCCCCGGACCGTCAATCAGTATTCCCTGTTCCCAACCCCAAAAATTATCAGGGTCACCAGATAAGGCAACTACCGGTAATTGATGTTTTGTATGGATAAAATAGGTGTGAGTTGTTATTTTTGAAGGTAAAAAACCATCACCTGTACAAATTGCACGGATGCAAACGGTGCTATCAATACTGATGGGGCTTACATATAGGGCTGAATTTTCATCGGGAATACTGCCGTCAGTCGTGAAGTGAATGTCGGCAGCCGGTGTTTCAGCCTCTAAGATTAAAGATACTGGAGATTCAAAGAAGTATGCTTTTAGAGAAAAATCGGGAGCAGATAGCCGCATTTGAGCCTGACTTTCATTATTGGAAATGCCGGGAGTGGGCTCCTCAAAATAAAAAAAATGATCGCTCCCGTCCGGTTGTCGCCCGTAGGACTGGTCTTTCGCTAAGGGAGGAAGGGAAAAGGATTCTATTAAGTCTCCGGAAGTATCGGACAATAAAATGGTTTCGCCGTATTTTGATAATTTGAAATTGCAATGAATCAAAGGGGTGGTTGCGGCCTGCCCGGAAGCATAAACGATTAAATACTCATGCGCATTAATAATGACAGGAGGGAAATTCCACTTTAAAGGGTTGTCAGGATTGTCGCTTAGGTGGTAATTAGATAGATTGACAGAGCTCTCTCCTGAATTGTAGCATTCAATCCAATCCGGATAATCACCGTGGTCATCAATAAGCGTAGATTCGTTTCTACTACAGACTTCATTGATATATATCTGTGCATTAATTATTTGGATATTTGCGCAGCATACGAATAGCAAAAGTAAAAAATGAGATTTCATTATATTGGATTTTTAATTGGTTTTCGACCTTGGGGAAAGATAATAAATATCAAATAGAAGATAAAATAGGGGCAGTTGTTTTTTTGTCGGATAACATTCATTTGTGGTGTTTTTACCCATTTGTGTCTTTTTGGTCGGAACTAATTAGCATTTGATATAAAAATTTTTTGCTTCAAACGGTTTGTGATTAGAATTGTAGCCGAATTCAATCTACTAAAACGTATGAATAAAATAATACTTATCTTCTTTTTATGGACGACAGGACTGAGCCTTTCCTTTAGTCAAAGTCCCTGGTCACTCGAAAAGTGTATTCAGTATGCTTTGGATAATAGTTTAACCATCAGGCAGGCAGAGTATGGCGTTTTGAATGCGGCATTAGGAGCGCAACAGGCCAGAGCCGCCAGATTGCCAAATGTGACGGGGCAGGTCAATGGCGGTTACCAGTTTGGTCGAACGATTGACCCGACTACCAATACCTTTGAAAATCAGCGCATTGGTTTTAACCAGATTTCCCTCAACGCAGGCGCAGTGGTATTTAATGGGAACCGTATAAATAATAATATCAAAAAGGGGAAACTCGATTTGAAAATTGCCCAACTGCAGGGTGCCGAAGTTAAAAACACCCTCTCCTTAAATATTGCGAATGCCTATTTGGCTATTTTGTTAACGGAAGAACAACTGGATAATGCCCGGAAGCAATTAGTCTTATCTAATGAGCAATTGGCGCAAACAGATAAATTAGTCAATGCGGGTATTTTGCCAAAGAATAACCGATTTGATTTTGTGTCAAAGGTCGCTCTGGATGAGCAGGCGGTTATTGAATTTGAAAATAAATTGGCATCCGCTTATTTAAGTCTTGTTCATCTACTTCAGCTCCCTTCGTCCAAGGGTTTCAGAATTGAGAAACCAGAGGTGATTATTCCAGAACCAGAAAGTCTTCCATTGATAAATCCCGAAGAGGTTTATCAAATTGCGTTGCAGCAGCAGCCTCAGATTAAGGCCGCAGCACTAGGCGTTAAAAGTGCAGACCTTGGAGTGGAAATTTCTAAGGCTTCCCGCATTCCGCAATTGTCGGTTTTTGGTGGATTAAATTCTAATTATTCGACCGCCGCTAAAGATTTTGAAAATCCGGATTTGAGTAATGTGACCGTAGTGGAAAATGCTCCTCAACCTGTAGTATTTAATGGCGTTAGTGGCGCCTTGGTTACCTTTTCTCCCACTGGTATTGTCTTTCCTGATAAAAAGTACGGGACACAAATAAGGGAGAATTTTGGGCAAAATATCGGTTTGAGCCTGAGTATTCCCATTTACAATAACAGTTTAAGTGAAATCAACCTGGAACGATCGCGAATCAATGTTCTCCAGCAGCAGGTCGTTAGCGAACAAAAAAAACAAGCACTTCGTACAGATATTCAAATAGCGGTCGCCAATGCAAGAGCCGGTGCAAAATCGTACGAAGCGGCTAAAAAAAGCGAAGCCGCAGCTGATGTCGCTTATCAAAGTGCCATAAAAAGGTACGAATTAGGTACGATTAATACTTTTGACTTTTCGACGGCAAGAAATAATTTAGATCGGGCAAGAATAAATTTGATACAAACGAAATACCAATATGTCTTTTATCTTAAGATAATCGATTTTTACTTGGGTAAAGAAATAAAATTTTAATACGATGGCTAAGAAAAAAGGAAGGAGTAGATTGTTTTTACTATTAACAATTATAGCGCTAATGGTTGGCTTTTTTATATGGAAAAATAGTCAAAAGTCGGATGCTATAAAAGTAATTGTTGAAAATGTAGAGAAGAGAACAATTGTTCAACGCGTAGCAGCAAGTGGGAAGATTTTCCCTGAAAAGGAAATAAAAATCAGCTCTAATGTCTCCGGTGATTTGGTCCAATTATTAGTCCACGAGGGCGACTCTGTTGTGACGGGGCAATTATTAGCTAAAATTGACCCTGACGCAATCGCTTCGCAGGTCGAACGCGGTCGGGCAAATGTAAACAGTGCCAAGGCGCAATTGAGTAATTCCAAAGCTCAAATCGAACAATTTTATGCTCAAAAAGAACAAATCGAAGCACAATTGTTGAATGCTCAAAGAATTCTTGAACGAAATCGACAATTAAAGGACGAAGGCGCGATCTCAACGGCTGATTACGAAGCCTCCTTAACGAGTGTTCAGGCTTTGGAAGCCAACAAAAAAGCAGCCATTGCCAATATTAATTCTGCCAACGAATCGACCAAAGCGGCACAGTTCTCCGTGAAAAGCGCGGAAGCAACATTAAAGGAAATTCAAACCAGTCTCAATAAAACAACCATTACCGCCCCCGCTAATGGTATTATATCAAAACTCAATGTCGAAGAAGGCGAACAGGTACTTGGAACCATCCAAATGCAGGGAACCGAGCTGATGAGAGTTGCTAATCTCAATAAGATGGAAGTAAGGGTGGATGTCAGCGAAAATAATATCCCAAAAGTCGAATTGGGGGACTTGGCGGAGATTGAAATTGACGCCTATCTCAATCGTAAATTTATCGGAAAAGTAACTCAAATTGCCCATTCTTCTACCAATAGTTCATTGGCTTCATTGACCAACGATCAAGTAGCTAATTTTGAAGTTCGAATTAGTATCGACCCCGATTCTTATCGCGATTTGGTCGGTGCGGGAAACCGCTACCCTTTTCGCCCCGGTATGTCTGCCAATGTCGAGATTATTACCAATAAAAAGGCAAACGTCATTAGTGTTCCCATCCAGGCGGTTACCTCAAAGGATGAAAATGAAGCAGAAAATGAAATAAAAAGAAAAGCCAATGAGGATAATAAAAATATAGCTCAAAAGGAAATTGATGTCAAAATTCAGGAGGTGGTGTTCATCGTCTCAGCTGATACCGTTATTATGCGAAAAGTGGTTTCCGGTATTCAGGATGCTGATTATATCGAAATATTGGAAGGTCTGAATGGTGATGAACAAATCGTTTCCGGACCTTATGTTGCCATTTCCAGAGAATTGGAGGAAGGAGATGTTATTGAACAAATGACGGAGGAGGAGTATTATAAATCGGATGAAAAATAAGGGATGCACAATAAAGTATGGGGTTAAAACATTTTGAAATTGAAGTTGTTTTGTAAAGGGAAGTGAGTATTTAATCATAGTGAATTTATTGTTTTAAGGGCGAGCCCCTATCGGGTCGGGCTATCCATGGCTTGGTGACGCATCCCGAAAATTATCAGGTGCGTCACCAAGTCATTACTATCCCTCTCGCAAAAAAGGGCGTCAAAGGGGCAAGAAAAGAGGGGGTGCTAAGTAGTTAACACAAAAATGTAATTAGATGAAACTATTGAAATTATTCGGATGGTTTATTGTACTGGCAGTTGGTTTTTTAGGTGGTGTTGCCTGGAAAGAAAAAGAACCTCAAAAGAAAGAAGAAGTAAGTCCAATCGTCTCTCCTGTGTCAGATGAGAAAGAGGCATCTACGGCATCGGCTTACGAAGCAGCGCTTAATCAGGCAGAAAAGGCAACGATTCGCTTATTTGAAGAATCAGCCCCTTCCGTATGCTTTATTACAACAACCAAGTTGCGCAGGGATTTTTTTTCTACTAATGTTCACGAGATTCCCAAAGGCTCCGGTTCTGGATTCATCTGGGATCAATCGGGTAATATCATTACCAATTTTCATGTTATACAGGGCGCCAGTCGCGCAAAAATTACATTGGCCGATCACTCTACCTGGGATGCGACGCTTGTAGGAGCTGCTCCTGAAAAAGATTTGGCGGTACTCCATATTGACGCCCCAGCCGAAAGACTAAAAGCCATTCCGATTGGTTCTTCTTCTGACCTTAAAGTCGGACAATCCGTATTAGCGATTGGTAATCCATTCGGATTGGATCAGACGCTAACTACTGGAATTGTCAGTGCACTCGGACGCGAAATTAAGTCTGTGTCCGGCTTGCCTATTAGAGGCGCAATCCAAACAGATGCAGCAATCAATCCGGGGAATTCCGGCGGTCCTTTATTGGACTCCTCAGGAAGGCTGATTGGTGTTAATACCAGTATTTACAGTCCTTCAGGAGCATCTGCCGGGATCGGTTTCTCCATCCCCGTTGATGTGTTAAAATGGGTAGTTCCCGATTTAATTGAGTACGGGGAGGTCAATCGACCCAGTCTTGGTGTTGAATTTGCGCGACCACTTCGCAATGTGACCGGAGCTTTAGTCTATGATGTTATCCCCAATTCTCCGGCGGAAGCAGCAGGTATCCGTCCAACAAGAATAGATAATAGAGGGCAAATTTACTTAGGGGATATCATTGTCGCCGTAGAAGGTGAAAAAATAACCTCAAGTGATGATGTTATTTTAGCACTCGAAAAACATCAAGTCGGAGAGGAGATAGAAGTGACAATATTACGTGAAGGAAAAGAGCATATGGTTAAAATTGAATTGATTGCCTCTAAATAAGTCTTTATTGTCAAAAAAGGGACATTGTAATAATATTTGAAACTTTAAAACGTTTTTTTTAGACTTTGGCATAAGTATGCCTACTTTTGTCGTTTGGTAACATTTATATGGTATTTAGCTTTTGCCAAGGCAGCTTTATATCCTGTAAAGGTGTCCATTTTGGTACAAGGACAAATTATAAACAAGACAAGTCTAATAAAAAATATAAAATGACAAAGCAATTTCTTTCATCCCTAGTATTATTGCTTCTCTTTACTACTATTTTAACAGCACAAGTTCCTCGTAATATCCATCTGGATGGTCCTTTGGGATCTCCTTCTTTGGAAAAGGGACTTTGTGGAGAAGCCGGCTCAATTACTTTTGGCGCATTTAATGGTCAAAGTAATGATGTAACACCAGACACTATCTTTTTGTGTTTTGGTGACGAACTACCTGTGATTCATAATGGTGATCAAATGTTCAATGACCCCAACTCTTCCACAACTCCGGGTATTGGCTATGCTTATTACGATTGCCCTCCAGGGGAAATGTTTAATGGTCCTGATTTAGCGACTATCTTACAAGATCCTTGTTTGAATCATACCGATCCAATTATTTCATCTGGTGGAAATCCAATTCCTCAAACAGAAAATATATGGATATATACAGGTACTGATCCAAATGGGAATATCACCTTAATAAACGACGGAAGTGTACAGGCAGCCTTCAACGGTGGCAATTCCAATACTTTTCAAACATTTTGGTTTGCACCCATTACTATTGATGACTTTGCAAATCAAGGGTATGAACAAGATGCAAACAATGTCATTGGAGCCTGTGTGGATGTAAGCAATGATGAAGCATTTTATGTCGTATTTTTAAGCCAAATACAGATTTCGGATATTAATAACTCCATCAATGCTTCGGGCTGCGATGGTTCGTTTGTTGTCTCGGGAGGTTTACCTCAGATGGATTTATCAGAAAGTTATGATATTGATATCAGCTTAGCTTCTGATCCGACTGTTAAGGGAACATATACCGTTACCCCTAACCATGGAGATGTCATCCCATTTCATATTCCACAGCCGGGCTTATATACGATTACAGTAACCGATGGCATGGGATGTGGTATTAATTTCAATATGGATATGTCGGGTTGTCAAACGGTAGAGTTTACCATGCCAGTTCAAAATGTGCCTCCCGGCTCCAATACCTGTGTTGAAATTACCGTAGAAAATTTTACTGCAATTTCCGCAGCTCAATTTTCCATCCACTGGGATTCTACCATTCTCAATTATACAACTATTGGTAATGTAAATCCAAATTTTGCAGATCTGGGAATTTCAAATTTTTTCTCTCCTACAACTGGAACATTAAATTTTTCCTGGAGTTCGGGTAATCCAGTTACAGTGGCTTCAGGAGACTTTTTGTTTGAAATTTGTTTTAATGTGATCGGAGCAGTTGGGGATATAAGCCCTGTTACTTTTGATGGTAATCCAATCCCGGTAGAAGTCGGAGATCCCCCGAATTTGGATTTAGGTGTCATTGTCAACGATGGAATTGTCATCGTATCCAATGACCCACTTTTTGTATATATCCAGCAAGATAGCGTTACCTGCCCCGGTGATGGAGATGGGAAGTTGAGTATTACAGTAGCAGATGGTGCTGCACCATATCAATATACCTGGAATACCGTACCTGATAATGGTAATCCTGCCAGCTTACCGGTTGTTATTCCTGCATCAGGTGGAACTTCTGTTATAAATAACCTTGCCATTGGCACGTATCAAATAACAATTACTGACTCGGAAGTGCCGACAATGAATACAAGAGTAGATACAGTCGAAGTGTTTGGCCCTCCTTCCTTAGGTGTGGCAGTTGTTCGGACGGCCCCCTCCTGTGTCGGAGAAAGCGACGGAACGGCTTGGGCAGAAGTAAATTTGGGCAATGTCTCCTACCTTTGGAATAATGCTTCGGTCAATGATACTATTTATAATTTGCCTGCTGGTTTTTATGAGGTAACGGTAACGGATGATTTTGGTTGCTCCGTTCAGGGGAGTGTCACCTTATTTGACCCCCCGGCTATTTTAGTCGATGAAACGGTTTCCTCAGTTACTGCGGCGAGTTGTAGCGGTGTTGGAGATGGCTCGCTGACGCTTGGCGCAACTGGCGGTACATCCGCCAATGGCACTTACTCCTATCATTGGGAAGATGGGAATGGAGTCACCCTTTCGGATGCCCTCAATACAACGGTATCGACAGTAGCATCTTTAGAGCCCGGGGAATATTTTGTAACGATTACAGATGATAACGGGTGTACACATGCGACCAGTAGAGTCGTTGGAGCAGCCAAGGAGCTGACGGTTTTCGGTCCGGTAACCAATGTATCCTGTAATGGACTTTTTGATGGAAATATACTTGTAACAGGTGTGAGCAGCCCCTCTTCCGATTTGCCATTTTCTTTTGCGTGGTCTCCCGCAGGAGGTACTCCTACCAATACCCCCACTACGAGTAATTTAACAGGATTGGGAGTAGGCACATATACCGTGACAATGACGGATGCTTCGGCAGCCGCCTGTAAAGTAGTTGAATCATTTGAAGTAGTAGAACCTGCCCCCCTAACCGTTAATATAGGGGATTTGACAAACGAAACCTGTATTGTTGGTAATGATGGCAGTGTTACACTTAATGTTGAAGGAGGAACTTATCCTTATCAATATACCTGGGCAGAACTCCCTACTTTGACGGATTCTATCGCTACCGATCTTTCGCAGGGGACTTATAACGTTAATGTGGTAGATGATCATAATTGTATGGAAACGCTGGAAGTGATGATTTCAGCTCCGGTATATCCATCCATTGTTGATTTTGCAGATGCAACGGTCAGTTGTTCCAATAGTACGGATGGCTTATTAACTATTAATGCAGCGCAGGGCTCTGCTCCTATTGACTCTTATACCTGGTCAACAGGAGATACAGGTCCTTCTCTGACGGTTTTAAATAATTTAGATCCGGGGATGTATATTATTACCGTGACGGGAGAAGATTTCTGCACGGTTGTTGATACGGCTTTTGTTGTAGCACCTGATCCATTAATGGTTGATAGTGTAACAATGAAACTGCCGGATTGTCCCGGATATAATAATGGATTGTTTACCGTTTTTGTAAGTGGAGGAACACCTGGTTATTTCTTTGAGTGGTCAACCATGCCCGGGGTTATATCCACAGATGCTATTCTATCTGGTATTACAGCAGGAACGTATAATGTGACTATTACGGATAGCAATGATTGTCCTTCTGTCTTTACGTCTATTGATTTGCCAGACCCCGCAGCAATAGAGGTTACTTTGACCGATATGGCAGGGGTTAGTTGTCCGGATGATCTGACGTGTGATGGACGAGCGACCGCATCCGCAATTTATAGTGATGGAACAACGGGCTTGTTTAATTTTACGTGGCCGAATACGGAACAGGAATTAGGTGTATCTTCTTCAACGGCAACTCAACTTTGTCGTGGTGATGCCCAGTTATTAGTTGTATCTGATGGTCTTTGCGGGGTAAATGTTGAATTAGATGTCGCCAGTCCTCCTGATGTTAATATTGGAATTACGCAGGAACAACCGAATTGTAATGGGGAATCTAATGGTAGAATCACGCTGATGCCAAGTGGTGGAACGGGTAATTTTTCTTTCCAATGGCAGGGGCAAACGGAAACATCGAATATTTTAAGTGATATTCCCGCAGGAAATTATACTGCAGTTTTGACCGATGAGAATGATTGTAGCTATACGCAGGTCGTTGAATTAAACGAGCCGACGGCATTGATATTAGAAGTCGATTTGGCGAATACAACACCTAGCGTTTCTTGTGGTGGTGATTCAGACGGTGTCATTACCGTCGAATATAATGCGACAGATGATATTAATCCCATTGGTCCAAATCCATATACCTGGTCGGATAATGTAGCACCGTCTTCTTCAGCTGTGGCAACAGATTTGCCAGCGGGAACCTATAGTATTACTTTAACGGATACAAAAGGTTGTACAGATGACGCCACATTTACTATCTCCGAGCCAACACCAATCGAGTTTTCAATTGTACCTCCGGTTCCTCCGCTTTGTAATGGAGAACAGACACAGGTCTTTGTAGAGAATGTTTCAGGAGGAACAGGGCAAACTCCGGATGATTTTGTGTTTATGATTGATAATAACGGTCTTACATTCCCGGTAACAATAGGAACGCCAATTTTTGCAGGGGAGCATACCATTTCCGTATTAGACCCCAATGGTTGTCAGGCAGAACAGACTGTGAATATTACAGAGCCGGCAGAATTGATTATTAGCCTTCCGGCAGAATTGGTGATTGAGTTGGGGGATACGCTTAATAGACTCAATCCAATTGTCAGTGGAGGAACGCAGCCGTATTTATCCTATTTGTGGACACCTGCTGACTTTCTTTCGTCTGATACCATCCTCAATCCGTTTATTAACCCAACAGATAATCAAGATTTCACTTTTACGGTGACGGATGCAAATGGGTGTGTAGAGTCCGCTTCTATTTTTGTTGAATTGGATGCCAACAGAAATGTATTTATTCCAAACGTATTTTCACCTAATGGAGATGGTCCGAATGATGAGTTTAGAGTATTTGCCTGTAGGGGCGTAAGAAGTATTAAATCTGCACAGGTTTTTGACCGCTGGGGAGGAATGGTGTATAATGCAACAAAGATCACTCCAGCCTGTGAAGGGGGAAGTGTTCTTTGGGATGGGCGCATCAACGGAAGATTGGCGGCTCCTGGCGTTTATGTTTATCTGATCGAAATTGAATTTTTGGATGGAGTAACATTGCTTTATAGAGGAGATATTGCAATCGCAAGGTGATTTCAAAAAAAATATTAATAAAAAACAGCTGGATTTTCTCAAGGGAATCTTCGGCTGTTTTTTTAATCGAGGCTTGGTTTTTTTGTAATATATTTGTCCAAATGTGAAATTTGGCATCATAATATTGAAATTATTCCAAAATGAGTTTGACAAATAAATAATTCAAACTATATTGAGGCTCGAAATTATTTTAAAATTAATTTTAGGGTTAGGCGTTGTTGTTATCAGACTTAGCGTCTATTTTTTTAGCATAACTTAAATGATTAGGTAATATTAAAAAAAACACCCAAAAAAAAATGTTTATGAAGCTGAAATTTTTACTGTTAGCGTCGGTTGTTTTATGCGTAAAGATGGGGATTGCCCAAGAGACCCATTTTTCACTTTTTGATATGTCTCCAATGACTTTGAATCCTGCTCAAACAGGTGCCTTTTTGGGAACTGCCCGTATTGGGGGACTTTACCGTAATCAAGGTTTTGCCATAAGTAATTTAAGGGATTTTAATACTCCTTCTATTTATGTCGATGCTCCTATTATGAGAGGGTTTCGCAAACAGGACTGGGTCGGAGTAGGCGGAGCTTTTGTACGAGACCAAGTGGGTATTTTGAGATTGGTCAACACTTACTCAATATTATCTGCCAGTTATCACTTAGGTTTGGATAAAAAAGGAAAATCTGTACTTACACTCGGAATCCAGGGAGGTGGAATAAGCAGAAAAGGGCTTAATGTTGGGAAAAGTAGAGGTTTATTCCTTGAGGAGTTTATTGATATAGCAAATGGTGGAGGGGGATTAACGACTAGCGCAGACGATGTACTCCTCGCTCTTGATGAAGGTGCGATGGGAAGTCCTGGAACTGGAACTGGAAATAAAAGCAAGGCTAAAAGTGTGGCCGATTACGCTGCTGGTTTGATGTTCAAAACGAAGATCGATAAGGAAAGCGCCTTGGAAATTGGCTTTATGGCCGGACACCTTTCTCATCCCAAATATGCTTTTTCTCAGACAGGAGCTGGTGATGCAGGTAAGCGATCGCTTCGATTAGGAGCCCATGCCAAATTCAGTAGGGCGCTTAATGAAACGTGGAGCATAGAACCCACCCTTTATTACCAGTCGCTAGGAAAAGCAAATGAAATGTTGATTCAGGGCTGGGCTGGCTATAAAGTAAATCAGACAACCAAAGTAAATTTTGGTTTGGGGTATCGGGTCGGTGATGCACTAAATGTTCTATTTGGTGTCCAATTAAAAGATATAAAGGTCGCTTTGGCTTATGATATTACGGTTTCATCGAAGAGTTCTATCAATAATGGAAATGGTGCGGTTGAATTTGCGGCCTATTACATACTTAAAAAATATAAAAAGCCGGATGTTAAGCCTAAAATCCTTTGTCCACGTCTTTAATATTATGATCTGTGACCGAGGGGTCTCTGGCTGAATATTTTAAATAAAAAAATAATTTCACTGGTTTTGATTTCAAAAAATAAAAATAAAAAAATGCAAAATAAGTTAATCGCCCTGTCAATAGCATTATTTGCAGTTTTGACTGTGAAAGCTCAGCCCATTAACGATTCTGCCTATGATATTCTAATTCAATCTGCAGAATTATCTTTTGAGCACTACGATTATTACAATGCCCTGCGGCTTTATAACGAGGCTTATGAACAATCGGAAGATAAAGCACTCCTGGTTCCTATCGCGGATTTGAGCTACCGATTGAGAGACTATAATAGAGCTGCAAAAAAATATCGGCAGTTATTAAGAAGAGATAAAAAAAATGAATACAAGGAGTTGCGGTATTATTATGCGCGTTCTTTGAAGATGAATGGCGATTATGATGATGCCATTGAGGAATTTAATAAATTTATTGCTGAAACGGATAATGCGGAGCTGAAAGCTTTGGCTGAACTGGAAGTAACAGGAGCTGAACTAGCACTTGTTTTACCCGAAAATCCAACAGGTGTAGCCGTTAAAAACCTGGGCAGAAAGGTGAATTCGCCTTTGTCTGAATATTCTCCGGTACTTGAATCCGGTGGATTGTATTTTGCAGGATTTGCGCGAAAGCGAAAAGATGCCATGGATGTCGAAGAAGACGGAGAGGACGCAAGAGTTCATATTTATAAAATAGAAAAGAAGGATGAAAAATGGGGAAAACCGGTCGAAATGGATGAAAAAATCAATAGACCCGGTTATCATTCGACCAATGTAGCCTTCTCCCCTGATGGCAATAGGATGGTCTTCAATCGTGCCCAGGTCGAAGGCAATACCTTAAGCGAGAGTAAAATCTATATGAGTGAAGGAGGCGATGGAAACTGGAAGGGGGCTGTCGAAGTAGAAGGGGTGAATGGTGATTTTATAGCAAAACATCCTGCTTTTGGTGAGTTATTTGGCAAAGAAGTTTTATTCTTCGTTTCAGATATGGATGGTGGACATGGAAATGATGATTTGTATTACGCAACCTATCTTGGCGGTGGCAAATATGACACGCCAATAAATCTTGGTAAAGTTATCAACTCTTCAGGCAATGAAGCCACACCCTATTACTTGGATGGAACCTTATACTTTAGTTCGGATGGACTTCCTGGTCTGGGTGGGTTTGATATTTTCTATTCCGTATGGAATGGAAGTACATGGAGTGAGCCCAAAAATATGGGAAAAACCTTTAACTCCTCCGTTGATGACCTTTATTTTAGGATGTCTCCGGATGGGTATTCCGGGGTGTTTTCATCCAATCGTATAGGAGGACGTTCCGCTCATGGTAAGACTTGCTGTGATGATATTTACTCTTTTAATATCCCTAAATTATTTACTAATTTAGAGGCGGGTGTTTTTTCTGAAAAAGTAGGAAAAATAAAGGCAAAAGGATTAAAAGGGGCGACTGTTTCACTGGTGGAGACGGTTGATGGGACAATTGGTGTGCCCAAGGTAAAAACCAATCCTAAAGGGAATAAGTTTGAGTTTGGTTTGGAATTTGAAAAACCATATATGATAATAGCCCAAAAAGAGGGGTACTTTCCGGATACACTTACTTTTAATACGGTTGGGCTGACCGAGTCTAAGACCTTTGTTAAGCGGTTTTATCTTAAAAAGAAACCCTATGTCGCTCCTGCACCAGAGTATGATACCATTGTAAGTGAGACGCCTTTTGTACTGGAGAATATCCTATATGATTTCGATAAGGACTTAATTACTAAACAGGCCGAAATTGACCTTCAGGCGATTCATGATTTGATGGTGCAGTATCCTGAAATGAGAATTGAGTTGCGCTCTCATACGGATTTTAGAGGAGAAAAGGATTATAATGAAAATTTATCACAGAGGCGTGCGGAATCTGCCCGAAGATGGTTGGTCAGAAATGGCATTGCACGAAACAGAATTGAGGCAAAGGGCTATGGTGAAAATGTGCCACAAACGGTGACAGAAAAGGCTGCCGCTCTGAATCCTGGTTTAACAAAGGGGGATGTTTTATCCGAAGAATACATCAACGCACTTGCGACAGAGGAATTAAAAGAAGCAGCACACGCGCTTAACAGGAGAACAGAATTCCAAATTATTGCCGGCCCGACAAGTGTTGTTATCAAACACACTCGATTGAAGAAACCAGTTGTTGAGGAGAAGAAAAAAACGAAAAAGAAATCTAAAGGAAGAACCAAAAGGACAAGATCTAAAAAGTCCAAAAGTAGGAATACTGTTCCTAAGACACAGCATCATCAAAAACCAGCCCCTAAGATGTCGTTTGACCAGGCTATGATTGATTTGGGAAAGGTGAAAAAAGGCGATAAAAGATCCTTCTCTTATACTTTCAAAAATAAAGGAAATGCTCCTTTGCAAATTGATTTAATCTCTGCCTGTGACTGTACCAAAACAGACTATCCGCAAGGAAAGATCAAACCGGGGGAGGAGGGTACGATTAAAGTGGTCTTTGATAGTTCTGAAAAGGAAGAAAGCGAGGTGATTGATATTGATATTTTCCTGACAAATGAAGATGAAAAAGGAAACCCTATGATGGTGACGATTCAGTACAAATTTGAATTGTTGAAATAGGTTGCGGTTATTTTCTTTTCAAAAAAATGCCTTGTAGTACATTTCTGCAAGGCATTTTTTTGTAGGCTCATTTCTTTAGGCTATTTTTACGGTAGGAGTTGTTTTGCTTGACTCTTTGAATATTTTCTAACACTGATATATGAAAGTGACCAATTGGATTTCGGCATACGCAAAAGGCTTTTTAGCGCTTTTTTATCCAAATTTATGTTTGGCCTGCAAAGAAAAATCTCTTCATGGAGACGATATACTCTGTATCCAGTGTCAATATCAGTTGCCAAAAACAGACTTTCACCTGCATAAAGAAAATGAATTTACCAATCGTTTGTGGGGACGGTTGGATTTATTTGCGGGTGCCGCTCTTTATCGTTTTACCAAAAAAGGCAAAGTGCAGCGATTGATTCATCAACTAAAATATAAAGGTAAAATTGAAGTAGGGATAAAATTAGGCGTACTTTATGGACTAAGCTTGAAGCAGAGTGAATTATTCCATGACGTGGAATGTATTGTGCCTGTTCCCCTTCATTCTAAAAAGTTGCACAAAAGGGGCTTCAACCAAAGTGCACTTTTTGCCCAGGGGCTTGCTCAAAGTATGGAAATACCCTGGTATGCGGATGGGCTGAAAAGGCTGGTATATACGGAGACTCAAACAAAGAAGAATAGGGCAGAGCGCCTTGAAAATGTATTGAATGTTTTTGAGGTTTATCAGCCAGAGCGAATGGAAGGCAAACACATTTTGTTGGTGGATGATGTCATTACCACAGGTGCAACATTGGAAGCCTGTGGTGTGAAGTTACTAGAAATTCCAAATGTGAAATTAAGTATGGCTACACTGGTCTTTGCCGGGCAATAATCAACGAATCCAATGGATGGGATTGACGCGTTTTTTATTGTGCCAAATTTCAAAATGTAAACTGGCATCGCTCCCCAGTGTTCCGATTTTTTGTCCCTGAGTAATATTCTGCCCTCTTTTTACGGAGATGGATTTCATGTTAGAATAAACCGTGTAATAGTTCGAGTGTCTGATAATAAGCGTATTCTTATAGCCTGGGACTATTTGTGTGCCGACTACTTTTCCGGCATAGACACTGCTTACATTTGCGCCTTTTTGAGATTTTATATCAATTCCGTTATTGATGATTTCTACTGATTTTATTTTGGGATGGGGATGACGTCCAAATGAGCTTACTATTTTTCCATTTGACACAGGCCATGGTAAGTGACCTTTATTATTTGAAAAATCATTTGTGGTTTTGGTTGCTATTTCTTTTTCAACAGTCTTTTGCTGGCTGGATTTTTTCTTTTGTTTTAGGATTTCATCTTGAATAATTTTTTCAATTGATGCGTTGAGCTGTTTAAATTCCCGTTTTTGTTTTTCGATATTAGCAGCGAGTTTTTTTTCATTTTTATCTAGTTTTTTGATCAGCTGGTCCGTTAGTTTGAGCTCTTTTTCTATTTTTTGAAAATGTTCTTTTTGAGTACCTAATAAATTAAGTTTTGAATTTTTTTGCTCGCTTAATTTGCTTTGTTCTTCATTGAGTTTTATTTGTGCTTCTTTCAGTAGGGTGACATATTGTTTAATGGCAGATTGGTATTGTTGGAGGTATTGCCACCTTTTGTAGGCATCATTAAACGAAGCGGCTGAAAAAATAAATTGCCAGTCACTTTCATTCGTTTTCATAATATAGGCGGATTGTAATAGAGCGGCATATTGCTTTTTCATTTTTTCATTGGCAATAATCAAAGAATCCATTGAAGTGGCGGTGGAGCTTAGTTGCTTATCAAGGAGGTTTATTTCTTCCTGGAAAGTCTGGACTAGATTTCTTCGGGTTTCAACCTGAGTTTTTATTCCGAGATATTGTTCGAGCTTTGAATTTTTATCTTTTTTGATATTTTGAAGCCTGGTAGAGTTATATTGGATTTCCTGCTCCAAAGAAGTCCGTTTGTTTTCTAATTCCAGTCGGTTTTGGGCATAGATTTCTCTACCACTTAATAGAAGAAGTAGAAAAATAAGTAGGCATTTTATCCGCCATTTACTAGAAGGAAGTTTTTGAATAATGTTTTGGAATGTCAAACCTAATATCCTGTGGTACATCAATTTCTACTTTTGTAAATTTAATCTCTGCTCCATATCTTTCATTGCCATTTTGAATGGAAATGTTACGAAGGTAAGGAAAATTTATCTTGTCATCAATTAGTGCATAATCTCCTAGTGTTAGTTCTAATTTTTTCTTTTTTTCCATTTCAAAAAAAATAACCTTTTCTAATACTAAAGAAGGCATTTTATAAAAATAGGTCAAATCGACGTTTTGGTATTTTCCCATCACTTTGATGCCTTTATGTGTTTTTTGGACATTATACGATTCATCAAAAGTGAGTACTGGATTACCTAGGAGTAGCTGCTGTACAGCCGGTAAACCATCAGGTAAATTATTTTTTTTAAGGTAATCCAAGCCCTCTGCTAAATAGGATTTATCTAAGCGATTAATAACAAAAACAGAATCTGCTGTGATTAAGAAACGCCCTGCTTCAAATCCGATTTTTTTCCCATTTCCCCAAAGTTTTTTATCTTTTTCCATTTTTATAGTAGAAGAGAAAGACATGGATAGCTCCGGGTGGTCTAGGTTTATTTTAGCTTTCGCATAAAACCAATCTACGGAATTTTGGTGTGTATTTAGGTAATTAAGTAGTTCGCTACTACTCATTTTATCGGGTGTTTTATTTACTTTTTTTGAAAGATGGCATCCTTGGCCAAATATAAAGACAGCCATTAATAGACCGGATAGGCGTATTTTGTTCATTGAATAATGATTTGTTCTTAGTTACATTTACGTGCTACCTTCATGGTAGCATTGATAGCGGATGCTTTATCATAAGCTTTGGCTGCGCGGTCTTTTTTTTCCAATTGACAATATAAATCTCCTTCCAGAACGAATATTTTAAATCTCATTGGCAAATCCTTTCCCGTCATCATTTCTGCCTGCCTTAACATATTAAGGGCATCAGAAGGGGCGCCGGACTCATTAGCTGCAAGCGCATACATATAATAGACAATAGCTTTGTTGGGAAATAAATCCAATGCTTCTTCCGCCGTTTTTTGTAAGGCTTTTATGTGTTTGAGTTCCCATTCTATATGCATCACATTTTCCCATACGATGAAGTTGTTTTTATTGAGCTGGAGTGTTTTTTTGTATTTTTCAAGTGCAGGTTCGAGTTGATTGCTAAAATATAAAAAATCACCGGATACGGCAAATGCTTTGGCTTCTTCCGGGTGGACGGTTTCCAGGATAGTGCTCAATTCAAGGGCTTTTGTTGCTAGTGTTAGGTCATTTGTTTTAGAAACCTCTTCAATGATGGGGTATAGTTTGCTTATTTTAAGGTCAATATCAATATTTTTTTGAGAGAAAACCTCCTTCAGCGAATTCAAATAATTAGTTTCACCTGCTTTCTGTGGTTGATAATCTCCCGTAAGTGCTATTTTCGCCTTTGAATTAGCCGGATCAAATTTAATGATATCCTGATAGACTTTTGTCGCTTGTTTCTTTTGCCCATGCGCTTCATAAAATTGGGCAAGAGCCAGCCGGTATTCCATGTTTTTAGGGTTTTGATCGATGAGTTTGATAAATTCATTGGCTGCTTTTTTGAAGTTTCCCTTGCCAAGGAAGAGGCTGTGTTTTCGGCGGGCAATTTTCTCATTGAAGCCAAATTTTTCTTCGATTTCATCAAAAAAGCTTAATGCCTCATCAATTTTATTATCTAAAACTAAAAAGTAGGCCTTGCGGTAATAATTTTGGGAATCAAGGGGTTCCATTGCGATTAAGGCTTCATAGATTTCAACGCCCTTTTCAAAATTCCCCGTTTCCTGATAGAGCGCTGCCAAATGTTTATAGTACCACTTATTCGTGGGGTCAAGTCTAATGGCGTCATTAAACATTTTTATGGCTGACTCAGGGTCTTCGTTTAGGTCGTAAATGACGCCAAGTTCATAGGCAATGGCATCATCATCCCTGTTGAGCTTTTTTGCTTCGCGCAGAATTTCGAGTGATTTATCATAGTTACCTAAAATTCTTTCTCGTGAAGCTTCAATCAATTTCTCCTCTATTTTCACCTCGCTTTCTGACTTTTGGGCAGATAAGGACAGGGTGAATGCGGATGAAATTAGAAGAATGACCAGTATTTTTACTTTTAAATATTTCATTTATTTTTTTTCAATGTTCTGAATTAATTTTAAGTGATTTTAACAGAACAGCTTTTAAAATAACGAAGATAAATAAACTTACATTGCCATTAGGTGTTTTGAAATTTATTATAACTTAATTATTTTCAACAAAAATTATATTATGCTGACTTTATTATCGCCTGCTAAGACACTTGATGAGCGGCCTGCTGATACAGATTTTTACTCAATGCCGCGTTTATTGGATGAAACAGATAAATTGGCTCATTTGTTGAAG
This sequence comes from uncultured Saprospiraceae bacterium, assembly GCA_964571475.1. GTDB lineage: Bacteria > Bacteroidota > Bacteroidia > Chitinophagales > Saprospiraceae > JALVDO01. Next base: position 21,650 of record CAZNCI010000004.1, read on the forward strand.
AAAAAGAAACCAGAACAAATAAAATCCTTGATGAAGGTAAGTGATAAGTTGGCTATGCTTAATTATGAGCGGTTTCAAAATTTTTCTTTACCCTTTTCTTTGGAAAGTACAAAGCAGGCTTTGTTTATGTTTAAGGGGGATGTTTATATCGGTTTAGAGGCTCAAAAAATGGAAAAATCGGAAGTTGATTTTGCACAGGATCACTTGAGGATTTTATCGGGTTTTTATGGTTTGCTTCGTCCGCTGGATTTAATGTTTCCTTATCGGTTGGAAATGGGAACAAAGTTGAGTGTTGGTCAAAAGAAAAATTTATATGAATTTTGGGGAGATAAGATTACCAATATTGTTAATGAAGACATGGCGGCTTCCGGCTCTAATATTTTGTTGAATTTGGCCTCCAGGGAATATTTTAAAGCAATTAATACAAAAAAAATTGCAGGAGAATTAGTCAATGTGCATTTTAAAGAAAATAGAAATGGTCAATATAAAGTAATTGCTTTCAATGCCAAAAAAGCAAGGGGGGCGATGGCACGGCAGGTGATTAAATACCACATACAGGATGAAGAAGGCTTGAAATCATTATTGGTTAATAATTATATTTATAATGAAAAAATGTCTCAGCCGGGAGAATTAGTATTTACCACAGATTAAAATTTGTGCATCTAAATTCTTATATTTACCGTCAAAAAATATGTCGTCTTTCTTTAAGACTTTTTTTTATTTCTCGAAAGGAGAACGCAGAGGTATCGTTGTTCTTTTATTCCTGGCGATTGGGTTAGGGGTACTTCCTTGGGTACTACCTTATTTTGCTCCTCGTGAGGTGTTCCCAATGACTCCATTTGAAACAATGGAAATCAAGGAGGATATTGATACACTTAACCGGAAAGAAGACAAAATGGCGAATTTGTTTTTTTTCGATCCCAACACACTTTCGATGGATAGTTTATTGTTACTTGGGCTTCCTGTAAAAACAGCTAAGACTATTATCAATTATCGTATGAAGGTAGGGCGGTTTGGCATACCCAAAGATTTAAAAAAAATTTATACCCTCAGTGGGAAGGATTATCAACGCCTCGCGCCTTTTATCAGGATAAGGAAAAAAAATAAATTGGCTTCTTCTTCATTTTATGCAGCTGACACCCTGTCTTTTGAGTTAAAAGTATTTGACCCTAATACTGCTTCTAAGGAGGAGCTACTGTCGTTGGGTTTTCCTTCTAAGGTATGTACGACCTTATTGAATTTCAGAAAAAAGGGAGGGAGGTTTTATAAAAAACAGGATTTAAAACTAATTTATGGATTAAAATCAGCCGACTACGATCGTTTAGCGCCTTTTATTGAATTGTCTAAAGAAATAAAAATAAGTGATTCCACCCAACAAAAGGTAAGAAAGCGGAGAGACCAACCTCAAAATATTCGTATAGATATCAATGATTCCTCTGCGGAAGATTGGCAGCAATTGTACGGTATTGGTCCGGCTTATGCCAAACGAATTACTAATTTTAGAGATAAATTGGGTGGTTTTTCTTCTATCGAACAAATAGCAATGACCTATGGCCTTCCGGATAGTACATTTCAAAAAATCAAACCTTATCTTGTCCAATCACCCATTTTCAGGCTGATTAATATCAATACAGCAACGGAAGAGGAATTAAAAAAACACCCCCTAATAAAATGGAAAGAGGCTAAAATGATTATTAATTATAGGGAGCAGCACGGACCGTTTCTCAATGAGGAAAGTCTAAAAAGGATGAAGGGGATTTCTAGTCAAAAAATAGAACAGCTGATACCTTATTTCTCTTTTGAGTAAAAAATGGTATTATTAAAATAGGTGCTTTAATTCGTGGTTTGATACAGTGGGCAGATAGATTATTCCCTAAATAAAAAATATTAAAAATGGCAAAATGGAAGGAAGCAGTTGTGTTGAGAATAGAAGCTCAATCTGCTAATACACGCTTATTTATTTTAAAAATATTGGATGATTTTATGTTTCACTTTGAACCAGGGCAGTTTATTACACTTGATCTTCCGATACACGAAAAAAGGCGACTGCGTCTTCGCTCCTATTCGATAGCTAATATTCCAAACGAAGACAATATACTGGAGCTGTCCATCACTCAATTGGAAGGAGGGGCAGGAACCCGTTACCTTTTCGATGAGGTAAAAGAAGGGCATATACTCACATTTAAGGGACCCGGTGGTGTCTTTATATTACCGAATCAATTACCATCTAAATTGGTTTTTATTTGTACTGGTACGGGGATTGTGCCATTTCGAAGTATGTTAAAAAAATTGGTTCAGACAAAAAATGTTAATTTGGACATTCACCTGATTTTTGGAACAAGATATGAAGCGGGTATTCTTTTTAAAGACGAAATGATGGCGTATCAAAATGCTTTCTCTCACTTTCAGTATTCTGTTGCCTTGTCAAGAGAAAAAAAGATTAAAAAAGGAGAAAACCCTGATATTTATCACGGATATGTACACGCGGTTTATAAAAACAAATATGCTGATGTTCAAAAAAACATCAAATTTATGCTCTGCGGCTGGAGTGGAATGATCGATGAAGCCGTAACTAATTTGAAAGAAATGGGCTATGGCGAAGGAGATATTTATTATGAATTGTATGGCTAAGATTTGAACATCTTCACTATAAAAACGTTACCTTTGTAGAATCATTCTAAATAAAAGAAAATGAGTAATACCGTACATAAAAGCCCGGTCATGTTATATACCGAGCAAACACCGAATCCTGAGACATTGAAGTTTGTTACAAATAAAATGTTGTATAAAGGATCGGCAGACTTTAATACAAAAGAATTGGCGGAGCAGTGGTCGCCCTTGGCAAAAAACTTATTTGATAAATTTGATGCCCAAATAAAGGGTGTATTTATTAGCACCAATTATGTGATTATTACCAAGGAATTGAATTATTCCTGGGATGTGATTATGCTTCCAATGAAAGAATTTATCAAGCAACAGATAGAAGCAGAGGTGGCGGTTGTGAAGGAAGGTTTTACAGAAGCGATGGAGGCACAACGAGAAGCGCACCACGAATCGGGTAATTATACGGATAAAGAGAATGAAATTGTCGCTAAGATTAAAGATTTAATTGAAACGTACGTCAAGCCGGCCGTGCAGGCTGATGGGGGAAATATTGAATTTAAAAGTTTTCATCAGGGATGTGTGACGGTCTCCATGCAGGGAGCGTGTAGTGGCTGCCCCTCTTCAACAGCGACCCTCAAGCAGGGGATTGAAGGGATGTTGCAGCGCATGATTCCCGAAGTACAGGAGGTTGTCGCGGATATGGATTAGGGGTGTAACGGGCTCAGCTTGTTAAGCTCATTGCCATGGCGGAGAGCTTAGTAAGCTAAAACTAAGGCATTAGAGAAGGCTCATACAGCGGAAGAGGAAGGAAGCATCTTTTTTAATCGTCATTTACTTCTTCCTTCGACTAATTTCGGCTATCACCTCAAGTAGAATCTCTTTGGGTTAGCAATTTGCATGGATCAAAATGGTTGTGATGCTTTCTGGTGTTTTGATACACCACCCAATTTTGAATAGCCTAAATATTGGTATAAAAAGAAATTTTTTCAATCAGTTGATCCGGATCATACGGTTTGAGAATAAAATCATCTAAGCCATAATTTCTTAAATCATTTTGGTGGTTCGTATAATCAACGGAGGATAGGGCTAAAACCGGAACTTCGGTTGCATTTTCTGCAAAATAGGAAGTAACATCAAAAATATCTTTCTTTTCGCCCTCCATGTCTAGTAGCACTAGATTAATAGGGACTTCGCCCGCTATTTTGAGCGCTTCATTTGCGTTGGATGCAATATGTAATTGAATGTCTCCTAAGTGTTGCTCGATGGTACTGCGTAGTAATAATTGATTCATTCGATTGCGCTCGATAATCAGTAAATCAATACGACTTTTCTTACTATTTGCGGGTGTTTTTTTCTCAATATTCTGCCCTTTTTCAACGACCAATTCGAGAAAGAAGACATTTCCTCTTTTGTTGGGATTATTGTAATAGCCAATATGCCCACCAATACTTTCCAAAATAGTTTTAGCAATGGTCAGTTCGGGTTTTGAATTATCTTCAAAAATTAATTGCCCCTGACGGTGCTTTGGCAAAACGGGTGCTCCATCATCATTGATTAATAGCTGAATTTTGGCAATTTTCCCCTGCTCTTCAATAAGGTCTGCTTTTATTTCAATCAGATTGTCCGTCTGAGTATAGCTTTGCTTTACAATCATGAATATGATCTGTTGGAAGAGGTTTTCAGGAAGACAAATTGACCAGTTTATTTTAGGGGATATTTCAAAATTAAAATGTGCATTCTTTTTTTTGAGTAATGGTAGATAGGCATCCTGAATACCTTTTAATAAATCAGGTAAATAAAAGTATTCTTTTGGGGTCTCTGGTTTGAGTAACATTCCCTTTGAGATAAACTGAGTAATTGTTTTATCTAAAAAGTCAGCAGATTTTTGGATAGAGTTGATGTATGCTTTTTGATTTTCCGAAAGATTACTTTTGTCAAATAATTGACTTATGCCTAAAATACCTAGAATCGGATTACTAATTTCCTGACTTAAATCTGCAAATAACTTCTCTCTGAAAATAGTATCCTGTTTGGCAATATCTCTGGCTTTTCTCAGTTCTTCAGCACGTTTTTGTTCCGTAATGTCCTGTAGGACACCATTGAAGATGTAATTTCCCGTATTGGAAAGAGATAATTCACATAGGACGCTTAGGTGGCGAGTCGCACCATTGGCCCATTTAATGGATATTTCTTTTCTGAGTTTTCGTCTATTAGCGACTTCATCCTCCAATTCCAATAAGGGGTAAAACACATGGTCGGGGTGGTGAATTTCTTCAAAATCAAAATCAAATTTTGTGTAATCGAGCCCAAATAGCCTGTAAGATACCGGTGATAGATAAAAATAGTTAGCTTCCGGGATAGAAACCCAGTTGCCAATTTTGGCTATTCTTTGTGCCTCTGCCAGGCGGTTGGCGGTGGCACTACGTTCTGTGGCATACTGAATGGATTTAATAAGGCTTCTGTTGTCAAATTGTCCTTTTACTAAATAATCCTGTGCACCGGATTGTACGGCTTTTAATCCTAATTTTTCATCAGCTTCTCCGGTAAGAACGATAATATTTTGATTAGGAAATTGTTTATGGGCGGTTGCTAAAGTATCTAATCCACTACTGTCGGGTAAATTTAAATCTAACAAGGTCACGGTGATATCATCGTCCTGCTTTAGGACTTCCAGACCTTCTGCCAGTGTTTCCTTAGTAATAAAAGAATAGACATTAAATGACTCTTCTTCAAGGAATATCCGTATAAGGTTGGCAAATGACACATCATCCTCAATATAGAGAATTTTGATGGTCTGGTCTTGTTCCAAATTATTAGGTAACATTTAATTGTTTTACTGACATTAATTATAATGTAACTCGTCAAAAATAAGCGTAGTCATTAATCATTGCCCTCAGGATAAAAAACAAATTCGGGCTGGTCCGTTCTGATAATTAATAGACAAAAATGATCCTTTTTTGATTTATACAAAGCTCTAAAGTCATCTACTTTACTCATTTCTACGATCCCCTTTGTGGCTAGTTCCTCCAAAGTTGTCATGCGAATATAAGAAAAATTTTTATCATCTAAAGCAGACTTCACCAAAGGTATTCCAAGCTCTATTTCTTTTTCACTTAAAACAAAAATAGGATAGTTGGAAATATCCTGTACTAAAACCTCTTCTTTCGCTTTTTTTAGTACCTTTTTTTGAGGTGCCAAAAATACTTTCAAGGTCTCTATTTTATTCATTATTACATATTTTTCTTCGGTGTTTAAAATACAAAGGAAAGGCATTTAAATAGGAAAAAGAAATAAATTATCACTCATCTTTGAGTAATTCAATTTGCCCTTTTCTTAGAATGAAAATGCCATGTGAATTTGCCCGTATTTGTTGAATGTCATTTGTTGTTGAATAAATGTTTTTTGGTGTACTCTCCCCTATTTTATGGTAATAAGCTTTTCCTTTAAGGACATAAAATATTTTGTGCTGATAAACAAAAAAATCTTCTAATTGATCAAGGGGGAGGGAGTACTTTAATTGTGCATGTGTGTCAAATACGAAAATACCTTTATCGTTGTCCATTCCGTATAGCTGATCGCCAAAAGCCTGTAATTTATTCAGGTGTATCGAAGGATCAACCGTGAGTCGTAAATCGCGGCTTTCAATGATTAATTGCCCCTGAGTATTAATTTTTTTTAATTTGAAATCACCTTCATCCCAAATCCATATATCCCCTGACTTTGAAGCACAAACGGCATTGATATCCCATAGGTCGATCGCGCCAAAAGCTAAATTACCTGTTTTTGATAAAGTCCGGTCTAAGAAGACCAACTGTTGGTATTCTTTATAAAAGACCAATAAAAAAAACGGATTAGAAATATCCATGGAGTAAATATTCCCTAGCATTTCATTTGAATAGCGGTAAGTGACGGCAGCAGTTGTTGGGATTTTTAGTAGTATATCTCGTCCTGCTTTATTTGAAATGCCGTAGGTGTTTCCCAATTCATCTATTTCAAAATAACGATAGGAGCCCTTGGTTGTATCAGGCAACTGAGCTGCTGCTTTGGGTGATAAGCAGAATAGTACTCCCCCTAAAAGCCATAGTTTTAGTAGAATAGATGACAATAATTTACATTTTTACTTTATAGTGCAACATGAACTTACATCGCACTTTAATATATTTAAGAGCTTGTTTGGAGCTTACTTCTTTGAAAACCAACATTTTAAGAACCTGTCTGGCACCAGGCGGGCCTGTCGTCGAGAAAATATAGCCATTTACCCCGGTAAACACCTATATTTTCTCTTAGCCAAAACCTTAAACTGCTGATTTTCAATACGAAGGCACTCCAGGCATACTTTAAGAACGAATTGAATGGGTGTACTATTGTAATGGTGTATGGTATAGATAGGAAATCTTAGAGTACATTATTTTTGATGAATTTCAGGTAAGTTGTTTCTTTGTCTTTTCTCCAAAATCGAACGGAACCAATTAAAATACTAAAGGCGTTCACATAAAGAGCAGCTAAAGATGGAATTGGACTTCCACTGGGTTGGTAATCCTTATTGTTGATAAGGTGGGTGTCTGCCTCTATTCCCTTCCGTAAGTCCAATATATTTAATATTTCATCGGACAACGCTTCCTTTGATTCGGAAGAAAAAGAGGGTTCTTCTGCTTCCTTCCCCTGCGCAACCTGTTTGAAATAGTTTTTTAGTTGTTCATAAACGATTTCGATATCCTTATCCGAAAGACGATGGAATTCTTCACTCAAACTTATGACAGTTGTTTCGATAGAGTGAAGAAGAGGTAGCATATAATCTGGAGGTCTTCTTGCCATGACTTTTTTTTGTGGGCAATTTTAATGAAAATAAGGGAGCAAGGCAAAAAATCAGGAAGGTGAAAAATAAGATTATGACAAAATTAGCTCTTCTTGTCGTAATTGTCTGGTATTTTACGGGGAATCAATTTTAATGATTTACTTTCCAATGCAAAAATTTCCGAAGATATTATCTAGCAAATCATCTGTTGAAACGACACCTGATATCTCACCTAAAAAGTGGAGTGCTCTGCGAATATCCATGGCAATTAAATCGGATGGAATATCATTGGAAAGTCCGTTTAATACCGCATGTAGGCTTTCCTGTGTCTGATTAAGAGCAGCGTAATGGCGGGTATTGGAGAGAATGGTGTTTTCGGTTGAGACATTTCCTTTGATGACGCTTTGGTAAAGTTTTTCTTCAAGTAGTGTAATGTTCATTTTGTTTTTTGCCGACAGGGGGATAAACTGTTCTTCCGTCAGGTCCTTTGTGATATAATCTATTGATTTTGCATAAGGGTTAAGATCCATTTTGTTGGCTACAGCCAAAAGGGAAATATTAGGGTGTATTAACTGTGCAATATCTTTTTGAACTTCATCTGGAGGTGTTTTTAATACATCAAAAACGTAAACAACTAATGCGGATTGCCGAATTTTTTCAAAGGTTTTTTCAACGCCAATTGCTTCGATTTTATCGTGGGCTTCACGAATGCCGGCTGTGTCAATTAATCTAAAATTGACCCCTTGGATATTCAGGACTTCTTCGATTGTGTCTCTTGTTGTTCCTTCAATCTCGCTGACAATTGCCCGATCTTCTTGTAATAAAGCATTTAGCAGGGTAGATTTTCCTGCGTTGGGGCGCCCGACGATCACGGTACTGACACCATTTTTCAGGACATTACCCAAGAGGAAAGAATCAATTAATGCCTTAATAATACCCTGTATTTTTCCGACTAAGTCGCGTAATTCTTCCCGGTTCGCAAATTCGACGTCTTCCTCCCCAAAATCCAGTTCTAATTCGATCAGGGAAGCAAAGTCAATTAGTTGTTGGCGGAGTTTTTTTATTTCTTCAGAAAACCCACCGCGCATTTGTTGCATGGCTAATTCGTGGGAGGCTTCACTGTTGGATGATATTAAGTCAGCTACGGCTTCTGCCTGGGAGAGGTCCATTTTTCCATTCAAAAAAGCACGCATGGTGAACTCTCCTTTGTCGGCAGGACGGGCGCCTTTTTTTACAAGGGTTTCCATCACCTTTCTAATGATGAAGTCAGAGCCGTGGCATGAAATTTCCACAACATTTTCACCGGTATAAGAACGGGGTGCTTTGAATATAGAGACAAGTGCTTCGTCCAAAATAGCCCCTTCACTTCGAAGTGTTCCAAGGTGAATGGTATGACTTTTCTGTTGGGCTAATTTTTTGCCAAAAAATAAATCATCGGCTAATTGGATTGCATTTTGTCCTGATAGCCGAATAACGCCAATAGCCCCAACTCCCGGGGGCGTTGCCAGTGCAATAATGGTGTCTGTTAGCTTGGAAAGGCTGGTCATTTTTTTAGACTTCAATTGGGTTTAATCAGACTTCAGTTGACCACCGAAGCCTGATTACGCCCCATTATCTTGCAAATGCAATAGCTCGTTTTTCACGAATTACGGTTACCCGGATTTGCCCGGGGTATTGCATTTCATCCTGAATTTTTTGAGAGATCATAAATGCGATATCGTCTGCAGACTGATCGCTCACTTTTTCAGATTCTACGATTACCCTTAGTTCCCTGCCGGCTTGCATAGCGTAGGCTTTTTGAACGCCATCATGGGCTAGAGCTAATTCTTCTAATTCGGTGATGCGTTTCAAATAACTTTCTAAAATTTCTCTACGCGCACCTGGTCTGGCTCCGGAGATGGCATCACAAGCCTGGATGATTGGAGACAATAGATTGTTCATTTCTATCTCGTCATGGTGTGCTCCAACGGCATTGATTACCGCAGGGTGTTCTTTATGTTTTTCACATAATTTCATGCCTAATAATGCATGTGATAATTCTGTTTCCTCCTCTGCTACTTTTCCGATATCGTGCAAAAGTCCGGCGCGTTTTGCCAGTTTGATTTGTTTTTTGCTTAGCCCTAATTCAGCGGCCATTATGGCACAGAGGTTAGCGGTTTCGATGGAGTGTTTTAGTAAATTCTGTCCATAAGAGGAACGGAAGCGCATTCGACCGACCATTTTGACTAAATATGGATTGAGTCCGTGAATGTCAAGGTCAATTACAGTTCGTTCACCAATTTCCCGAATTTGTTCATCTATTTGTTTGCGTGTTTTGGCTACAACTTCTTCGATTCTAGCGGGATGGATTCGCCCATCAGCGACTAATTTCTTTAAAGAAAGTCGGCATATTTCACGACGTATTGGGTCGAAACTTGAGATAACGATAGCTTCCGGGGTGTCATCTACTACGATTTCAGCACCAGTTGCCGCTTCAAGGGCTCTGATATTTCTACCTTCTCTACCGATGATTTGACCTTTGAGGTCGTCGGATTCGAGGTTAAAGACGGAAACGGTATTTTCGATGGTGTATTCTGCACACATCCGTTGGATGGATTGAATGACAATTTTTTTAGCTTCCTTATTGGCCGTTGCCTTCGCTTGTTCTACCGATTCTTTGACGATAGACATGGCATCGGTTTCGGCTTTAGCTTTTACGGCATCCAGCAATTGTTCTTTAGCTTCTTGTTCGGATAATTTTGCTACGCTTTCAAGCGCTTTGATATGTTTTTCGTTGGCGGTTTCTAATTCTTCTTTTTTCTTGGCGACAATTTTTAATTGAGTATCAAGGTTATCTCTGATGATTTTTACATCATTTTCCCGTTGTTCAATTTCTTGTTTTTGAGCATCGATCCAAGCGATTTTTTCATCAAATTTACTAAGCTCCTGTTTGAGTTCTTTTTCCTGTGCCCTTATTTCTATTTGTCTTTCTTTTAATTCAACTTTTTGGTCGGCTTTGTATTTGTCAAAGTCACTTCTGAAGCGGTTAAATTTCTCTTTGGCTTCCTGGATTTTTCTTTGTTTGATTTTTTCATTTTTCATTTCAGCCTGAGACGTTAGCCGTTCGGCCTTGGTAGTCGCTTCGTCAACCAGTCTTTTGGCGGTCAATCTTGCGTCTTTGATGATCTCATCTGCTTTGGAGTTCATTTGTTGGATCTTTACATTTGATCCTTTCTTAGCCATTGTATTGGCTATTATATATCCTATAACGAGACCTATAATGGCTCCTATTGCTATTCCTATTCCCATGCTATTGATTTTTTCTACTGTATAATTATTTTATTAAAAAATAGGCTTTACAGGTGTTTTAAGAATTACCCATCATAAAATAACCTTATGAATGAACAAGGTTCAAAATCAAAAAGAAGAATGAAATGTAGAAAATAAGGGGAAGTATTGAGCGACAACACTTCTTTAAAGGAACTAAAGCAAATGGTTTAATAACGCATCAATTTTTTCTAATTTACCAACCAAACCGTCATCTTGAACACTGAGCGCATTTTCCTTTTGCCTGTGCAAATCTACGGCATAAGTCAGCACTGCCATGGCAAGACTATCTTGTTTGTCTTTATTAGAATAGGTCAATTGAAAATCGTTGATTTTGTCATTGATTTCCGTCACTATTTTTCTAATAGAAGATTCATCTCTAGCTTTAACTTTGAGAGGATACGGTCTTCCGCCAATTACAACGGTAATATTTTTTATATCCTGGTCTTCCATTTTAGTTATTGTGTAACCATTCAATACATTTATCTATTTCGATAACGTACTTATCGATTTCATGCTTTAGTTGCTTTGTATTTTCTACTTTCTCTTCTATTTTCGCTTCCATCTTCAATTGAGCAGATGTTAGCTTTTCCTGCAAAGCATTCACAGATCCTTTTTGGCGATCTAATTCTCCCTTTAGTTGTTCATTTTCTTTTTTTAGGGCAATATTTTCTTTGTTCAACCGCTCTAATTTTTGAGCTAATTGTTGAATTTTTAATTCTATATTGTCGAAAATTTCTACTGCATTCATTTAATGCTAAGTTGCTTACAATTAAATTAACGTCTTATTAATGCTCCAAGTTGTGTTTCATATTGAGTAATCAATTGGGACATTATTTTATCTATTTCCTTATCTTTAAGTGTTCGATCATGATTTTCAAATAAAAAGCTTACGGCACAGGATTTTTTATCTGTGCCTAATTGTTTTTCATTAATATATACATCAAATAAGTTCACCTCTTTAAGGACTTTTTTGCCAACTTTTTGGGCAATGCGTGCAATATCGGTAAATTTTACGGATTTATCAACTACAAGGGCTAAATCTCTTCTCATCGTAGGATATTTGTTTAAATCCTTGATGGTCATGGAGTGTTTTTTGTAATTTTTGAAAATTGTGGCCCAATTAAATTCGGCATAGAAAACATCATTTTTGATGTCCATACTTTTTAATAAAATACCCGATACTTTACCAAAATTTACAATCACATTATCTCCTCTATGGTATTGAGTACCTATTGAAAATAGTTCTGAGCTGACTGGTCTTTGTTGAAAAGACGTCATTCCCAGTCTTTTTAATACATTATCGACATAAGCTTTTATGGTATAATAGGAGACATCTTCTTTAGAATCAAAAATCCAGCTTTCGTCCCATCTTTTTCCAGTAAGGAAAATAGATAATTGTTCTTTTTCTTTATAAAGGTCATTTTGCTTTTGGTAGGTTCGTCCGAATTCAAATAATCTTAAATTTGATTGTTGTCTGTTCTGATTTCTGACAATGGCTTCCAGCCCACTAAAAATCATAGAGGGGCGCATAATGTCCAAATGCATATTTGATGTATTATTGATATACACCAGATTTTCTTCGGGAATTTCTTTATATTTTTCTTTGAAATATTTTGACTCAGTTAAAGAAATGGCCATCATTTCATAAAAGCCATTACCTGCTAAGTAGTCAGCTATAAGATTGCGAACCATATTCGGGGCTGGATATTCTCCGGTGACCATTGAGGTGTGGATTTGCCCGGGAATTGGAACATTATTAAAGCCGTAAATTCTCAAAATTTCTTCAATCAAATCCGCCTCTCTAAGTACATCTGCTTTATCAGGCGTAACGGCTACTTTAATGTGTGTATCTGTGTCTTCGATGACTTTCATCTGCATTGCCTCCAAGATAAAACGTACATTTTCCTTCGGGATTTCAACACCAATTAATCTATTGATATTAGCGTAAGAGGCTTGAATTTCTACTGCAGGGATTGGTTGAGGGTACTTATCAATGATGTCCGAAGAAATGGTGGCATCAGCGTATTCTTTGATTAATAAAGCCGCTCTTTGTAGGGCAAAAACGGGCATTGTCGGGTCACTGCCTTTTTCAAAGACTTTGGCGGCATCTGTCCTTAGGTTATGTCGCATACTGCTTCGCCTGATAGATCCCGCATTGAAATGTGCCGCTTCTAAAAAGATGGCTGTTGTCGTTTCGGTCACACCGGAGGTTAATCCACCAAATACGCCTCCAATGCACATAGGTTGTTCATCTCCATCACAAATCATTAAATCTTCAGCATTTAGCTTTCGTTCGACTTCATCCAGACCAACAAAAGGAGTTCCTTCTGCCAATGTTTTGACAATGATTTTATTTCCGGTAATTTTATCCAGATCATAAGCATGTAGTGGTTGACCCAGCTCATGTAGGACAAAATTAGTAATATCTACAATATTGTTGATGCTGCGAACACCTATTGATTCAAGGCGTTGTCTCATCCATTCAGGAGATTCTTTGATCGTTAAATTCTTTATAACTAAGCCTGCGAAACGAGGGCAGGCATTGGTGTTTTCTACAACCACTTCTATGTTTGATGAGTTGTTGTCAGGGGTAAAAGCACTAACATCTGGCATTTTTACTTCTCCGGTATATCCATAATTAACTTTTAAGGCAGCGGATAAGTCCCTGGCAACTCCCAGGTGGTTGGTCGCATCAGACCTATTTGGTGTTAAGCCAATTTCATAGACGTAATCTGTGTCCAATTTGAAATAATCCTTAGCCAGCATCCCAATTTGAACATCCTCCGGCAGTACCATTATTCCATCATGGCTTTTTCCCAGGCCCAGTTCATCTTCCGCGCAAATCATTCCCAAGGAGACTTCTCCTCTGATTTTACCTTTTTTAATTTTCCAAGGTTCTCCTTCGGGGGAATAAAGGGTCGTACCGACAGTGGCGACTAAGACCTTTTGCCCGGCAGAAACATTTGGTGCACCGCATACTATATCGAGGACCTCTTCTCCTCCAATATCCACTTTAGTGATGGATAATTTATCTGCATTAGGGTGTTTGGTGCAGGTTCTTACATGACCTACCACAATTCCTTCTAGTCCTCCTTTTATACTTTCCACCTCTTTTTCTCCTTCGACTTCTAAACCAATTGCTGTTAGTACTTCCCCGATCTCTGCCGGTGAAATATCTATGTCTATATATTGTCTAAGCCAATTTAATGAAACGTCCATTTCTTTGTTATTTAACCTTGAATTTTTGGTTATTCATTGTTTAAGTGCGCAAAGATAACAATTGTAATGATGATGCGAAAGACTTTTGCGAAACTAAATTGAAGATAAGTTATGATAAAGGGGTATTAATCCACGAAACAACCCAAAAAGTATAAAAAAACCTCGATTTACCGAAGTGAATCGAGGTTTTTGTTTTATTGTTAGGTGGGTTGTTTACTCTTCCTCTCCTTTAAATTCTGCAATTTTCTCCTTCACCTCTTCTTCTAAGTCAGTGACGACTTCACCAATTTTACCTCCTACTACTTCTGCCACTGCTTTTACGGTATCCACCACGTCTTCCAGCGTCTCACCTAGTGTTACTCCAATGGCTGACATAAGGGAGTCATCTTGTTTTTGTTCTTTTTTGGGCGCTGATTTTTTGACCTTTGTTTTAGAAATTTCAGCCGCTGCCTTCCTTAATTTTTCAGTTTCTTCAGGAGATAAAACGGTTTGTGCGTTAATAGATGCTGCGATTCTTGCCTCCGCTTCTTTTTTCGCTTCCGCTCTTTTTTTATCTTCTTCTTCTTTCTTTTGAGCAGCTATGATTCTTTTTTCAAGTTGGTCTTTTGTTTTTAACATATCCTTCAACTTGATTTCTTTAGACTCTACGCGCTCGTTGATCATTCTGATTTTTGCCTCGCGAATTTGTGCTTCCAACTGACCGTCTGTTGATTCTATCCTCTTATTTTGAAAAGCAAGTTCTTCTTTGTCCCGCTGGATGGAAGTTTGCATCTTATTCAAAGCATTTATCAGCCCACTTAATCTCTTTTTAATTCGATCTGTTTGAGATTGAGAGGAGTTGGCGTCACTGCCAAAGCGCATCTCCTTTACATGCTTGAACATGCCATCAATTTTGTCCCAAACTTTACTGCGGTGTTCTCTGGTGAATTTAGTGTCGTGAAATTTTCTTTGAAGTCCTTTAAGTTCTTCAAACAAAGGTTGTAGGCGCATGCCTTTTTTTGCTTTTTCTCCAATTTCATCCACTGCACTCATGAATTCATCCATGCTTTTTTTGGACTGAGAGGTGAATTCTTCATCCATTTTTTTACGGAGCTCTTTAAGTTTAGAGAAAAGCTCGTTAGTGGTATTGCGTAAATTGTGAAAATGACCTTTGAATAGTGTGTGGTCCTGTGCTCTTGCCTGTACTTTACTCCAAAGGGTTTTTAAGGAATTCCACATTTTGGCATCGTAGCTTTTTAGATGCTCAATCTTTTCTTTTAAATCTTCCAGTTCTGAATGATAAGCTTTACTTAGCTTGGTTGATAACACGACAAAATGCCACTCAGTTTGAGCTCTGGCAATTACATCGGTTCTTGTTACTTTTATTTCGTCAGGTAATAAACTTTCTGAAATAGACAATGGTCTTTCAATCTCAATAAATCCTTCGGGAAAAGTTACTTCTTTTTTCTCTCGCCATTGATTCATCATATCCTGAAAGAAAACTTCCGTTACAATATTTTCAGGAAAAGAATAGATTTTTACTAAATCCTCCTGTTCAATCAATTCAAGGGCAACTAAAATTTTCTCTTCTTTTTCGTTGGTTCCCCATATCACAA
>CAZNCI010000005.1:0-1951 GCA_964571475.1 uncultured Saprospiraceae bacterium
AGGTACGGAATAGTTGAGCTCAAAATGACTTTAAGGGGTAATTTTTCATCTTTGTATGAAAAATAAAAAGGAAAAAAATGGTAAAAGGTATTGACATTTAAAACAAATAGTTTTAATATTGCATCGTGTATAAAACTTTTTGTTTTAAATTAAATGTGTTATGTTGATAAATACCGGCGTTTTATTTGATATTGGACGGAATAACTGGTTCAAACTATTATTGGTCATTTTTATTTTATTTTTATTGCTCAGGAAGGATCTTAGTTTTAAAATACAATTTAATCAGGCACCGGTTCATTCTTCGCCGATTCATAAGGAAGAACCGGATAATGTTGCTTCAGAGAAATTGATTTTATCAGAGAGAGAGAGAAGTGTGGTCCTGTCGGAGCGACTTGGGTTTAGTCCGTTTCTAAAGAATAATAATAGTTCTTCGGAGGTGCAATTTTGGGCAATTAGCAAGGACAAACACGAGGCTTTTATCAAGCGTTTTAGCAAGGTTGCAAAAGCGGAGGCTGATAAATTTGATATTCCGTCTGCTATTATATTAGCCAATGGATTGCTTTTGTCTGGTGCGGGGACTTGTGATATTGCGGTGAAGGGCAATAACTTTTTTGCCATTCCCTGTACAGCAGACTGGCAGGGAGAAACACAGGAAGTTGATGGTGTTTGTTATCGAATATATGACCGTGCCTGGACGAGTTTCAGGGATCACAGTTTTTATTTGACTACAAATATAGGTATTGGAGAGGCGTTACCGGGGCGTGATGATTGTGAAGGATGGGCTCAATTACTGGAGTCAGTGGGTTTTGTCTCCAATAAAGAATCTATCCTCAGAATTATCCAGGAGTACAGCTTGGAAAATTAGACGATCAACTGATAATGGAAATATCAGGCAATTTTTTTGCCTTCAAATTTCTTCGATTCCATTTCTTTATTGCTCAATGCTTCAAATTTATAACCAGCAGCCGTAAAATGTTCCAGTACCATTGGCAATACAATCTTAAGTTTATCCCAAGCTTTTAAGCTATCGTGAAAAACGATGATGGAGCCGGGTTTTACATTTTTGATCACATTATTCAAGCATTGATCTACGGTTAAGTAGGGATCGAAATCACCACTTAATACATCCCACATGATAATTTGGTAGTGACGTTGAATGAATTGCGCCTGCTTTGGTTTTAAGTGACCATAAGGCGGGCGGAATAAAGAGGACTTTGTCACCCTTGCGCAATGACGAATATTGTGATAATAAGAAAGGTTATCTGTCACCCAGCCATCGAGGTGGTTGTGCGTATGATTCCCTACGCAGTGACCTTGTTCGATTACCTGTTTAAATACTTCAGGGTGTTTGGTGACATTTTCACCGACACAGAAAAAAGTAGCTTTGATATCATAGACTTTTAATTGATCAAGCACCCAGGGTGTTACTTCCGGGATGGGACCATCATCAAAAGTTAAATAAATAGTCTTATCCTTCACCGGAACATTCCAGGTGAAGTTAGGAAAAAAGTTTTGGATAAATTTTGGCGTTTTAACTAAATACATACTCTTCAATTTTAACAACGCTACTACTTTAGCGCATATATGTTCACAGATTTTTCCATTAACGGAAAACTTTTATATTTCTCACATAACTTAAAGGCGTTTTTTTTACCTTTGCAGCTTTATGAAGGACGATGATCCAACATAAGACAAAATCTACAAAACGTTAAGCGTCAAACACTCGTTCTGTTATCGAAAAAGGGGGAATGAGTTCTAAATGTTTAGGTGAATAAGTGAAGTTGCTATTTTGACAAAAGTGTAACTTCATCAAATAGAGGAGTTTAGTTGTAATTATTAACGTATCAAACTTGAAAATGCTGCGTTTTATTCCCTTTTTTTTAAAAAAAGTCGAGTTTGAGACAAAAAGAGCTCGTTTTTTAAATTTTTAATAGGATTTTTACTCATTTAG
>CAZNCI010000005.1:2051-36983 GCA_964571475.1 uncultured Saprospiraceae bacterium
CTATAAAATAAAATATAGATGAATAAAGTTAGAGTTCGTTTTGCACCAAGTCCTACCGGGGCGTTGCATATTGGAGGGGTTCGTACTGCCCTGTACAATTACTTATTTGCCAAAAAAATGGGTGGAACCTTTATCCTTCGTATTGAGGATACAGATCAAAAACGTTATGTCGCCGAAGCAGAAAATTATATCATGGAAGCGCTTAAATGGTGTGGAATTTCTCCTGATGAAAGTCCTGAGACTGGTGGTGACTTCGGACCATACCGGCAATCTGACAGAAAAGAGGTATATAAAAAATACGTAGATGCCTTACTGGAATCTGGAAATGCCTATATCGCTTTTGATTCGGCGGAAGCCCTGGATGAAAAAAGACAGGCTTTTGAAAAAGAAGGCAGGACTTTTACCTATAATATTTCGACTAGGCAGGAAATGGATAATTCTATTTCTAACACGGCAGAGCAGGTTCAAAAAAGGATAGCTGCCGGCGAAGATTATGTGGTGCGTTTTATGATGCCGGATGAAGTATTGCACTTTAAAGATATTATTCGTGGTGAAATGACAGTGAATACTGCAGACTTAGATGATAAAGTACTATTTAAATCTGATGGGATGCCAACCTATCACCTCGCTAATATTGTTGATGACCATTTGATGGAAATCAGCCATGTGATTAGGGGAGAAGAATGGCTGCCTTCCATGCCATTACATGTGTTATTGTATCGTAGTTTTGGGTGGGAAGCCCCGGAGTTTGCCCATTTACCCTTGATATTAAAGCCCAATCCGGCTTCTTATATCACTAAACGGTCTCGTCAGGAATTTGCCGGTCAATTTACGGATGGATTCCTAACGGCTCATCCTGAATTTTTAGAACAAAAATCTAAAGTTACTAACTTTGTCAATCAATTACTGCAAGACATAAAGAGTTTAACGGATCGCCTAAAAATTAAGGATAATGAGTCCAATTTGCAGAAAGCAATTAAAACTTACCTAAAGGGTGTTGTATTTGGTAAATTGAGTAAAAGAGATGGGGATCGTTTGGGAATGCCGGTTTTTCCTTTAGCCTGGAAAGGGGAGACGGAACAAAATTCATTTACGGGATTTCGGGAGTTTGGTTTTATGCCGGAAGCAGTGAATAATTTTTTGGCGTTTTTGGGCTGGAACCCGGGGACAGAGCAAGAGATTTTTAGTTTGGATGAATTAGCAGAGGCTTTCACTTTGGAGCATATTGGTAAGTCCGGAGCGAGGTTTGATTTTAACAAAGCTAAATGGTATAATAAACAATATATCATGGCTACGGATAACGAGGTTCTTGCAAATCTGCTTACTCCTTTGTTCCAAAATGCTGGTTTTTACCCGGAATTAGACTATTTGGAACGTATATGTGGATTACTCAAAGAGCGAGTGACGGTGCTGCCTGATTTTATTGAGCAGGCAAGACCTTATTTGCAACGTGATTTGAAGTATGATGAAAAAAGTATTGCAAAAAAATGGAAAAAGGAGTATCATCCATTATTCGGGCAATTGGCAGAAGAGCTTTCTTCTCTTGAAGATTTTTCACCCGCTTTGATAGAGCAGACGATAGAAGCATTTATGAAGAAAAATGATTTGCCCATGGGAGATGTATTCCCCCTTTTGAGAATTGCTCTTTCGGGAATGATGCATGGACCAGCCGTTTTTGATATGATGGAGGTATTGGGTAAAGAGGAGGTTATTCAACGAATGAATACCGGAATTAACTTATTTAACGAAATCAGTTAATTGATTAAAAAAATGGAAAAAGCACCATTATTACTTTCTATAGAAACGGCTACTGAAATTTGCTCTGTTTGTTTGAGTAGAGGCTCCATAATTTTGGCAGAGCAAGAAGCGGTTGATTCCTATCAACATATTGAGGCGATTACAATATTGATCCGGGAAACAATGGATGAGGCAGCTATCCCTTTATCGGCAATTGATGCGATTGTTATTTCTGAGGGACCGGGTTCTTATACGGCACTACGGGTTGGAGCGGCTACGGCCAAGGGGATTTGTTACGCATTGGATAAACCTCTGATTGCTGTTTCTACATTAAAATCTTTGGCGTGGCGTATGCAGACCAACTCAAAAGATGGTTTTTTTATTCCAATGATTGATGCCCGAAGAATGGAAGTATTTGCTGCATTATACAATAGCAAACTAGAGGAGATAGAAAAGCCATTTGCTTTAATTGTAACGGAAGAAACAATGGAGGCTTATTCATCTGTTACAAAGCCTGTTTTTTATGGAGGAAGTGGAGCTGCTAAGTGTAAAGAAACGCTGGGAGAAGGCTTTGTTTTTAAAGAAGTGCAATGCAATGCAAATAATTTGGTATCTTTGGGCATTGAGAAATACAAAAAAAAGGAATTTGTGGATTTGGCTTATTTCTCTCCATTTTATTTGAAACCACCAAATATTACTGTTTCTAAAAAGAAACTGTGAACATTGGGTGACTTGAACCGATAATTATGAGATTACTACAAGGTTTTATTTTGCTTTTCTTCCTTTCGATTAATGTATCGGCTCAAACGGAGGAAGAAATTTTTATAAAGAAAATTTTTGATACAGAATTAACAAATGGCAGTTGTTACGAGTGGCTGGATTATCTTTCCAATCAAATAGGAGGTCGATTGAGTGGCTCTCCTCAAGCAGCAGCAGCGGTGGAATTTACCTACCAGATAATGGATGATCTGGGATTAGACTCCGTTTGGCTTCAGCCGGTGATGGTGCCTCATTGGGTTAGAGGAGACAAGGAGGTCGTCAGGGTGGTTAATTCTCCTTTAATGGGTGATATCGATTTTCATGCCACTGCACTTGGTAATTCAATCGGAACAGGAAAAAGAGGACTTACCGCAGAAGTGATAGAGGTGCAGAGCCTCGATGAAGTAGAGGCTTTAGGTCGGGCAAAAATTGAAGGGAAAATTGTTTTTTATAATCGACCAATGGATCCTACTCTCATAAGAACTTTTGGTGCTTATGGAGGCGCAGTTGATCAGCGTGTTAATGGAGCTGCCCAGGCTGCTAAATATGGCGCAGTTGCCACCTTGGTGCGATCAATGACACTTAAAAATGACGAGGTGCCCCATACCGGTGTCCAGCATTACGAAGAAGGCATTCCACAAATTCCAGCTACGGCAATAAGTGTACGAGATGCTAACCTTTTGAGTGATCTGTTAAAACAAGAGCGAGTTACTGTTTATGTTCGATCTACCTGTGAGATGTTAGACCCCGTGCTTTCTTACAATGTTATTGGTACTATTTATGGATCTGAATTTCCGGAGGAAATTATTGCGATTGGAGGTCATTTGGATGCTTGGGACACGGGTGATGGTGCACATGATGACGGTGCAGGCTGTGTACAGTCAATCGAAGTATTGAATATTTTAAAAAAACTAAACTATCGACCAAAACGAACGTTGAGATGTGTAATGTTTATGAATGAGGAGAATGGATTAAATGGGGGAAAAGAGTATTGGCGATTATCTAACCTCAATCATGAATTTCATTTAGCGGCGATTGAGTCAGATGCAGGTGGATTTACGCCTAGAGGATTTAGCTATGATGCACAATCAAGTGCAATAGAAAAAAAATTAGAAGTATTATCAGCATGGAAGCCGCTTTTTGAAAAGTATGATTTGCACATTTTTAAAGGAGGTTCAGGTGCAGATATTTCAGGCTTGAAAGAACAAGGGGCAATGTTGTTTGGATTGAGACCTGATTCACAACGGTATTTTGATCACCATCATGCCGCTACGGACGTATTTTCTGCCATCAATAAACGAGAGCTGGAAATGGGGGCTGCTGCAATGATTATGCTTGTCTATTTAATTGACAAAAACGGGTTATAAAATATAGGAAAATGGATTTATCGATCATTCAACTACACGATCTTTCTTTTCAGCCAATGATAACGGAAGCTGAAATAAAAAAAACAGTTAAAGCACTTGCAGAGGATCTACAAACAAGATATGCAGGGAAAAGACCCATCTTTTTGCCTATTTTAAATGGCTCTTATATATTTGCTGCGGATTTAAGCCGGGAAATGAATATTGACCTGGAGATGTCTTTTATCAAGCTTTCCTCTTATAAAGGAACGGAATCAACAGGAGATTTATCTCAATTAATTGGACTTCAGGAATCCCTGAAAGATAGACCAGTCATCATTATTGAAGACATTATAGATACAGGTCGAACACTCAATAGACTAATTCCCGAGCTTCAAAAATTGAACCCAAGTTCGATTGAGGTAATCGCATTGCTGTTTAAGCCGGATGCATTACAGGCAGAGCTCAATGCTAAATATTTAGTGGGCTTTGAAATACCTAATAAATTTGTGGTAGGCTATGGATTGGATTATAATGGTTTGGGGCGAAATTTGAAAGATATATATCAATTAGTGGATGAATAAAGATGACGTTATTTAGTTCTTAATTCACAAGTAAAGATAAAGATTTAGCTTACTACACGTTCAAAGGCTCAGGTTTTTCTTTCGGACGAATTAGCTTCAATTGCTTTCCTTACACTGCCGTGGCGTAAAAGGGCTGCTTTTGCCTCTTCGTAAGAACCACCCAAAGCACCTTGTATCAGTAGTGTGCCCCTATCTACTAATTTGGCATTGGTCAATTGCATATCCACCATTTTATTGTCGAGGACACGACCCAATTTTATCATTGTACTGGTGGTAATCATATTCAGAACCAGTTTTTGAGATGTTCCTGCTTTCATTCGCGTGCTACCGGTGACAAACTCAGGCCCGGTAATTACTACAATCGGAAAATCAGCATATTTTGCAATTGGAGCACCGGGGTTATTGGTAATGCAGGCGGTTGCAATTCCATTTTCTCTGGCATGCTTCAAGCCATGAACGACATAAGGAGTTGTTCCTGATGCTGCAATACCTACTACAAAATCATTTTCATTAATATCGTGGGCTTTCATATCCAGCCATGCCTGTTGAGTGCTATCTTCTGCAGATTCTACCGCTTTACGAATTGCGGCATCACCTCCGGCAATCAGTCCAATCACCCAATCGTCGGGTACACCGAAAGTGGGTGGGCATTCAGATGCATCCAAAATACCCAATCGTCCACTGGTGCCTGCTCCTATGTAAAATAAACGACCTCCGCGTTCCATGCGATCTACAATCGCATCAACGACCGGAACAATATCGGCGATGACCTCCTGAATTGCCAACGCAACTTTTTGATCCTCTTCATTGATTAAGGTCAGTAATTCGAGGGTGTCTTTTTGTTCTAAATGCCTGTGATTTGAGGGAGATTCTGTGATTTTTTTCATGCCTTGTGTTTCTTTTTTATTTGAATTCTTCTGCCAGCCAAACCAACTTTGCAGCCAATGTAACATCTTCTTTTGATAGCTCTATCTGTGCTCGACGGTGGAGATTTTCAATAACATTTTCTCCTTGTAATAAGTTGGCTATTTCGTCTGTAAGTTTAATCTCAAGGACGTCGTCCTTTGTTGGTGCTTTTTTTATACCTGATAATCGACCTAAATCATTCCCCGTTAAGATATTACTCTGTCTGGCCGAAATGGGCAATTGCTGATAACCGATTCCGATTTGAGTAACGGGCTGCATGATTGTCATAACGGCTTCTCCACTGGCTCGTACATAAAAAGCCCGCCCCATTCTTCCCATTAAGTCAATTTTATGGGGATTAATCTTACCATCCGGATCCAATACTTCTTCTGAAACGTGAATTTTTAATACTTTACAGATAATGAGGTGACCTGCCCCGCCCTGATCTCCGAGAGGGATAATTTCCTGAACTTTACACTCCATCTGAACAGGAGATTCTTTTACACGGAAAGGACTCACTTCTTCAGAAGCAATTGGAGTAAGCCCTGATTTTTCAAACTCACTAACATCACTTGGGTACTCTATACTGGCAATTGTCATTTGTCGCACGATATCGTAACTGACAGCATTAACAACAACCTCTCCTTGCTTCCTTACATTGTATAAGGTATCCTTTGTTGTATTATCACCTAGTCGTCTATTGGAAGAAAATACCACAATTGGCGGGTTAGAGCTAAATGCATTATAAAAACTATAGGGGGCTAGATTAGGAGTACCTTGCTCATCTATGGTGCTTATCAATGCAATAGGTCTTGGAGATACCGCTCCTAATAAATATTGATGCATATCCTTAGGGGGTGTATTATTTGGATCAATTGTCCTTGTCATCTTTTTTTTTTCGTAAAAATGGGTTTTTTCTGTATGAATACCAACTTTTAGTCAAGAACCTTTGTTGAGTAATACAAAAACAAGAAGTATGACACATCTAAAAGAAGGGGATAAAGCACCTGATTTTTCAGGGATTGATGAAAAGGAAGAAAAAGTTTCTTTGGCAGATTTTAAAGGAAAAAAATTAATCCTATTCTTTTATCCAAAGGACAATACACCCGGTTGTACCGCAGAAGCCTGTAATCTGGGAGAAAATTACGAATTACTCAAAAAGCATGGTTTCTCTTTACTTGGTGTAAGTCCGGATACACCTAAGAGGCACATCAATTTTATTGAAAAATACAACCTCCCTTTTCCTCTACTTGCAGACACAGAAAAAGAGGTACTCAATGCCTATGGTGTATGGGGCGAAAAAAAGAATTACGGGCGAACGTATATGGGCGTTTTTAGAACGACTTTTGTTATAGATGAAGAAGGAATCATCGCTAAAGTTTTCACTAAAGTTAAAACAAAAGACCATGCCGCTCAAATATTAGAGGCATGAAAAAGTGGGCGTTGGTTTTAATAAAAAGATGGAGAAACAGTATTTGACATTTACTGCAAATTCTTAATCTTCTCCATAAAAACAGAGCGTCTTCGTCTTGATACTTCAATTTGCATAGCGTCATCCATGATGAGGTAACCACCATCGCCGCGCACAAATTTTTTCATGAAATTCAGATTAATAACATGGCGCTTGTGGACTCTGTGGAAATTATATGGCTCCAATAACTCCTCGTATGATTTGATGGTTTTGGAAGCTGTAATCTTTTTACCTTCTTTTAAGAAAATATGGGTATAATTATCCTCTGCCTCCAGGCGAATAATATCCTGTAGGTTAACAAAATAAATACCATCTAAAGCAGAAATACTCAATTTTGAAAAGGCATTGGGATTATTATAATAAGAATGAAAAACACCAAGGCGTCCTTTAACTTTTGCATTTGTAGGTTGGATACGTCCGACCGCTTCCTTTAATAAATCAGGGTCAATTGGCTTCAATACAAATCCTATTGAACTGTAATTACAGGCTTTAATCGCATATTCTTCATAAGCAGTCACGAAAATAATATCAAAATTGACTTCCTTTAACTGATTGAGTAACTGAAACACCAAGCCATCCGGTAAATTAATATCCAGAAAAGCTACGTCTATTTTCTCGGGAGGAGAAGCGAGTAGTTTGAGCCCACTGGCAATGTCACCGGCATCACCTATTACCTGGACATCCGGGCAGTTATCTGCCAACATTGATTTGAGGTTGTTTAGTCCATTGATTTCGTCCTCAACAATAATCGCCTTTTTCATGAATTTGTATTTTACAGCCTTACCGGCATCCTACGGAATTCGCCCAATAATAATTGAGGTAAATCTCAATTATCATTAAGGTTCATTACCTATTTATAATCTCTTTTATGCTTCTGACCAACAAATATAATGAAATTATTCACAAGAAACCCAAAAAAGACATTTTGCTTTAGTAAACGGTCGATACTGACCGAGATTGTGAATGTTTTATTATTTTATCAAAAAGGCTTCCATATTGGTCAGTACGTTTTCTGCTTTTTGGAATGACTCCTGCATGGCCGCTTCATTATTTAATCCGGCATAAAGTGCCATTTCACTATTTTTCAGAACATCGGAAAAGTCATTGATTAAGTCTGCTGGAATATTTAGCTGTTCTAATTTTTCTACGATTTCTGCTTTTTTCAATGCGGAAAACGGAATATCTAATTTACTACAAACAAAGCCCATTAGCGCCTTGGATATTTCATCATAAAATGCCTTGCTTTTTTCAGGTGTTTTCAGGTATTGTCCTGCCGTTTCCAGTCTTGTCAGTGCTTTTTTTCGAGCAGCTCTTCTTTTTCTTTCATCATCATCAATATCATCCTCTTCTTTTCGTTTTTGACGAACCCATAAGCCGGCAATTAACCCAAGGAGAGGAAGCCCAAGTAATACAGGATAAGTTTTTGAGAAAATAAATGGAGTGTTGTGCTTATATAGATGTGTTGTTTTCCTGATTGGAAAAAGGCTTGCTTCCTCCTCTTCATTTTGTACATCTAAGGTTACCTTTGGTTTATTTCGTCCCTGCCTGACGGTATAATGATATACTTCGCTTTTGAGGGTGACATAAGCCATGCTATCCGGGTCAAAGAATGAAAATTCAGGTTGAATAGTAAAGTTTCCCGCTTGTTGGGGGACAAATAAATAATTGATTTCTTTTCCAACAACAATTGTTCTATTGAAGGTCTTTTTCTCGATATCCTGCATTTCGGGATCGTATCTTTCAAAACTTTCAGGAACGGGGAAATCAGCGACCTCAATGCGTTTCATATCTCCGTCTCCAGTTATTCTCATTCTAATCGTGATAGCCTGATCTGTTGTAATACGTGTCTGCCCCGGAGTTGTTGTCATGGAGAAATGTCCCACAGCTCCTGAAAAGGATTCAGGAGCTCCTTCCGGTAATGGGTTGACCTGAATGCTAAAAGGCAATGAACTTAATGTAACCCTTCTTCCCGTATTAAAAAAGCTGCGCCTTCTATTATTGTCAACGATAGCGACCTCTGCCAATAATGGCTCGATGGGCAATTTTCCCGCTTTTTGCGGATAAATAGCCACTGTCTTCATCACTTTTGTGGTGTAAGTCTGCCCATCAATTACCTCTTGCATGGTGCGATAATCGGTATTTCGCTCTTCTGTTGCAAAAAATCCTTCGTATTCCGGTTCTGAAATTAAACCAAAATTGCTGATATCTTTTCTAGTATATAATTTGTAATAGACTAATATCTTTTGTCCTACAACGGCCAGCGTGTCACTAGGGATTAAGCGGATGAAAACCTCTTCTCCTGATTGTAGTTGTTTGGCTGATGCCTTCAATACTTCTATCTGAATTGGTGAGGTCTTGAATTTTTTTCCATTGATGGTAACTTCAGCGGGACCTATTGTTAATCGACCTCTTTTTTGTGGTAGTAATGAAAAGCTATAAGATACCTGTTGTTGTCTGACTCCATTTATAATCGTCATGTTCATGGCCCGGTTAGGACCGGAAACGACCTTGAAGTTTTTAAAGTCAGGTCTTCTAAAGTTACTCCCTTCACCATTTTTAATAGTGAATTTTACATCAAAATAACTATTCTCCAATACTTGCTTTGCATCCGTTGATACAGTGAACGATGGATTTCCCTGGCTCCATAAAATCACGGGAGCCAGGATGCTAAGAATGAATAAAATAGTCTCTTTAAAGTGCATATTATTAGTCGGTCAAATTTTGATTACAATCTGGTTGTTTTTCTTTTTTTCTTTTTCTTCTTTGCTTTTCCCGGTATTGGAATGGGCATTTCAAACTCCTTTAATTCATCAAATGGATTTGAGAAGAAAAAATCAAAAGAAGCATCTCTTTTTTTCTGTGCCTCCTGAATAATTCCTTCTGGATTGGGATATACATTTATTTCCATGGGAATTGTTTCCAAATATTGGTTATCCACCTCAACCGTGATTGGGTCAATAAAATATTGCCCAACTTCCGAAGGACGTAAAACATAAGAAATGGAGGAACTGGAGGAGACGGCCCCATTGATAACAGAAGTGGACGTCATAGAAGAAGGTCCCATTATTACATCAAAATCTTTAAAAGTCATATTGGGCAATTTGCTCCCATGCCCATTTTTTAATGTAAATGTTACTTCAAAGCTATTCCCGAGTAGAATGGAATCCCGGCTAACGGAAACCTCTAATGAAGAGTGATTATCTTGAGCAATGATCCAATTACTCATGAATGCTAAAATCAGAATGACGAATATTTTTTTCATAATCATTGAATTTTAAAAATTAAAAAATTTTAACGACAGAAAATTACCAGTCTTTAGTTGCATTACAGGGTTGAGAGCTGGCTTTACGCATTTTTTCCATTACTTTTTCTTCTTCTTTTTCCATCATTTTTAATAAATCTTCAGCTTCTTTTTTAGACAAATCCCGTTCGTCTTTTTTTCCTTCAGAAGGTTTTTGATCTTTGTTTTCCTGCTCTTTGTCTTTATCGTTTTGTTGCTCCTGATTTTGTTGTTGCTGGTCTTTGTTTTTGTCTTGTTTGTCTTGTTGTTGCTGTTGTTGCTGTTGTTGCTGCTCTTTATTTTCGTCTTCGTTTTTTTTGTCCTGTTTGTCTTGCTGTTGTTGTTGCTGCTGCTGTTGTTGCTGCTTTTTAATTATTTTTTGAACCTTGGCTAGATTGAGCTTTGTATCCATGTCTTTTGGAGATAATTTAAGTGCATTTTTATACGCATCGACACTTTTGGATAATAACTCCTGCTCTCCGGATGCCTGAGCCTGTTCAAAATAAGCATTACCTAAGTTATGGTAAGCTTCGGATTTTTCACGATTATCAATAGCACCCTGTGTTGCTTTTTCATATTGCTCAATTGCGGCGTCAAATCGCTTTTGGTTGTAAATCGCATTGCCCAGGTTGTAATTACCTCTTGCGGTCAATTTTTGCTCTAATGATTTTCGGTACTCTTCTTCTGCTTTTGAATAATCTTTATTTTTATAACTTTTATCTCCCTGACGTAGTAATTTATGAGATTTTTGCCCAAAGGTCAAAATCGGAAAAAACCCAATCAGTAATAGAATAATTATTTTTTGCATAATGATTATTTTGAAACTGCCTTTTTACGATAAGGTAACAAAAATTCAATTAGTATTAAAAGTAATGCCAAGCCAATAAACCATTGAAAATAACTGGCATATTCATCAAAAATACGCTGCTCAAATTCCTTTTTCTCAATATTGTCAATTTGCTTTTGCAATGCACTTACCACTTGGTC
Source organism: uncultured Saprospiraceae bacterium (assembly GCA_964571475.1). Classification (GTDB taxonomy): domain Bacteria; phylum Bacteroidota; class Bacteroidia; order Chitinophagales; family Saprospiraceae; genus JALVDO01. The sequence goes on from CAZNCI010000005.1 coordinate 13,119, forward strand.
TGCTCCTGCCGCGAGATTGAAATATGAACCACCTCCTGCTTTTGCTATTTCTCTCAGCATTTCTTCGTTTAATTGAGAGCGCACGCGCTTCCCACTCTCATCTACTTTATAACTACGACTTCCTCTCGAATCCAAAAAGGGAACAAAGGTACCTTCCTGACTTCCTACTCCTATGGTATAGATCAAAACTCCATTATCATGGGCCTCTTTTGCAATGGCTACTGCCGTATCATCATGATCCTCTCCATCTGAAATAATTACAACTGCACGATGATTCTCTTCATCTTCTTTAAACGCTTTATTGCCAACATCAATTGCCTGAGCAATCGTCGTGCCCTGAGATGGAACTGAACCAGGGCTGGCGCTTCGTATATTAGCCATCACATTGGCATAGTCTGTTGTTAAAGGTACTTGGAGGTAGGCATTGCAGGCGAATAATATAAGCCCTACATTATTGCCCCTTGTCTTCTTTAAAAAATCTTGCGTAAATTTTTTGGCTTTTAATAAACGATTTGGAGTTATATCCTCCGCCATCATACTTTGTGATACGTCTAAAGCAATAATTACATCTATTCCTTTTCGTTTTACTTTTCTCGTTTTTGTACCCCACTGTGGATTGGCAAGACCAATTACCAATAATAATACAGCAATCGCCAGTAGAATAAATTTATTCCGGTGAATAAGTGGCGAAGCGCCGGGCATTAATCGGGATATGGTTGAAATATTCCCTAGCCGTTCCATTGCCTTTGCCCTGAATTTTTGGGCTAAATAATAGAATAATACGAGTATTGGCAGCAATGCCAAACCATATAAAAATATACTATGTTCGAATCTAAACATATCTATGGAATCGTTCTCAATAATGTGTAACGCAATATCAACTCTAATACAAAAATCAAGAGACCTATCAGTGCCAACCAATAAAACTCTTCACTATATCTTTTAAATACGGTTGTTTCTATTTCTGTTTTTTCTAATTTATTAATAACATCATATATTTCGGAAAGGCTGGCAGCCGTTGTTGCCCGGTAATAATGTCCACCGGTTTCCTCCGCAATTTGTGTTAATAGTGCTTCATCTATTTGCACTTCTGACAACCCAAAAATATATTGACCATTTCTGTTTCTATTGACAGGTGTTAGTGCTCTACCCGTACTTCCAATGCCTATGGTATAAACTTTAACGCCAATCGCTTTGGCAATTTGTGCTGCCAGCTCTGGTGATTGAAAGCCCGTATTGTTTACTCCATCCGTCAATAATATGATGACCTTACTCTTCGCCGGACTCTCTTTCAGGCGGTTGACTGCCGTCGCTAGTCCCATTCCTATAGCTGTGCCATCCGTCAATAACCCAACTTGCATTTGGGATAAATATTGCTTAATGACATCATGGTCTGTCGTTACCGGAGATTGGGCAAATGCCTCTCCGGCAAACTCTACTAATCCTATTCTGTCATAGGGGCGTTTATTGACAAACTCCTCTGCCACGACTTTACTGGCCTCCAGCCGATTAGGCTTGAAGTCTTGTGCCAGCATACTACTAGACAAGTCCATGACTAATACAATATCTATTCCTTCAGCCTTTACTTTTTCCTCCTGTAGCATTTTTTGTGGTCTGGCTAATGCCAAAATTAAGAAAGCCATACCCAGTAATCTTAATACGGGTAATAACCATTGTAACTGACCACGTAACGATTGCACAGAGAAGGTGTCCATTCCGGGCATACGTAAATTGGGATACCGTCGATTATATTGCCGATAGTACCAAAATGCCAAAATAGGTAGTAAGCCCAACAGTAATAAAAAGTAAGGCTGAGCAAAAGTTATATTTCGTATAAAATCAATCATTTTTTTCTGCTTCGTCCTCTGTTGCGATAGTTATTTCTTTTTTTGTATCCAGTACAAATGCTTTGATGGCATCGAATGCCTGCTGATTAATCTCTATCGGCGGTTCTGATTTTGCAAATTTGACCAAATCAGCTGTTTCTAAAATTTGTTTTAAATTACTGGTCTGCTCTTTTGAGATTTCTCTATCTTTTAGCTCTTTTATTATTTCATAAGTGGTGGATTCTAAGGCGGGAATTTCATATCGTCCCTCCAAATATTCTCGTAAGATAAAGGTTAGTTCACTTTGAAAATCTTTGATTTTACCCTGTTGCCACAATTGCTTTTTGTCCAGATCATGGAGTTTTGTCAACGCAATTTCATCCGGGGGTAATATTATTTCAGGAATATCTTCCTCCGGCTCGCCGGACTTTCTTCTTCGCAAATACCTGACCCAGGTGAATATACCAATTAAGACCAAAAGACCTGCTAAATACGGCAATACATCCCAAAAGTTAATTGGTTCTTTATGGAGTCCCTTGATGGGCTGTAATTCTGTCTCTTCTGTCACTTCCGGTGTCGTCACCGAAAATGCCAGAGAATTTGCATTCAATATTTTATCATTCCCGTTGATTGAAAGAATAGCTTTTGCGGGGGGCAAATTGTAAGTTCCTTCTTCAAAAGCAGTCAAAACGACCGTCTTTTCCCACAAACCAGTGGTTTTATCCACCTGCATCAAGTCGGAAGTTTTTATCAGTTCAACGCCACTTACCGTATCAATTGCTTCAAATGAAATGTCTTTAATAGAAGAATGAGTATCATCCTCCAATTTGACGTTTACCGTCAATTGTATCTGGTCTCCAATTAGAATTTTTGATTTATCCAATTGGGCAGAGACCGACGCCTGTGCTTTAAGCCCTGTAATGGCTCCGAATAAAGCTATACCAATGATTATTATCCTGCTCATCGTTTCATTCGCTTTTCAAAAAATCTCATTAATGCATTAACGTAGGATTCATCTGTCATTATATTCACGGCTCCTGCACCACACTTTCGGAATGTCTTTTTAAAGAAATCCTGATAAGCTTGTTGCTGATGACTGTATGCCTCTCTTACCTTAGCGGATGCGGTATCTACCCATCTTGCAACTCCCGTTTCAGCATCTCTTACTCTTAACAAACCGACATTTGGGAGTTCAACCTCTCTGGGGTCAGTCATATTGATTCCAATTACATCGTGCCGTCTGGCTGCTATTCGCAATGGTGTTTCATAGCCAGTGTCCAGAAAGTCCGACAACAAAAAAGTGATGCTTCTCTTTTTATTGACATTATTCAAATAAGTCAAAGCCATTCCAATATCCGTTCCTCTCCTCTTCGCTTTAAAACTGATTAACTCACGAATAATCCTTAGGATATGCCCCTTTCCCTTTTTGGGTGGAATAAATTGTTCAATTTGGTCAGAAAAGAAGATTACCCCTACTTTATCGTTATTATTGATGGCAGAAAATGCCAAGACGGCACATATTTCCGTTAACACCTCGCTCTTCAATTGTTTTCCAGAGCCGAAGTATTCGGAGGCACTGACATCCACTAGTAACATTACGGTTAGTTCCCTTTCTTCTTCAAATATTTTGACATAGGGATCTCCGGCACGAGCCGTCACGTTCCAATCTATATTTCTTACATCATCTCCGTACTGATACCCCCTTACTTCGCTAAATGACATCCCCCTTCCTTTGAAAGCACTATGGTATTCACCTGAAAATATTTGTTTACTGAGTCCTTTTGTTTTTATTTCTATCCTTCGTACTTTTTTAATAATTTCAGCCGTAGTTGTTTCTTCCTGCTCAATATCTTCATCAAAATAACGCTCCTTATAAAACCTGCCAGAAGCACCCAAGGCGCCTTTTTCCCCTTTCTCTTTTTTAGTTTTAGTAATCACTTTTTTACCAAAACTAAACCCCGCCATAATACCGGATAATAAACGTAGCACCCTTTTTCTAAATACAATAAAAAAAGAAATAAAAAATAAAACTATTATAATAATGAAGACTACATTATTCATGGCAAAATCTCTACGGTTTATTCAAATTTATGGCACTTCTACCACATCTATGATTCTGTTAATGATGTCTTCCTGTGTGATGTTCTCGGCCTCTGCTTCGTAAGTTAACCCAATTCGATGTCGCATTACATCATGGCAGATGTTCCGAATATCTTCGGGAATAACGTAGCCCCTTCGTCTTAAAAAAGCAAATGATTTTGCAGCTTTCGCTAAATTGATACTGGCCCTTGGTGAACCACCAAAATTAATTAATGGAGCAAGGTCACTCAACCCATATTTGTCGGGTGTCCTTGTCGCAAAGACAATATCCAAAATGTATTGCTCAATTTTTTCGTCCATGTATATTTTCTGGACAGATTCCCGGGCTTTTAATATATCTTTTGGATGTACAACGGCATTTGTTTTTCCAAATCCATCTTTTTTAAGACTACGGCGAATAATTTCGCGCTCGTCTTCCAAATTAGGATAATCAATTTTCACCTTTAACATAAAACGATCCACCTGTGCTTCTGGTAATGGGTAAGTTCCTTCCTGCTCAATTGGGTTTTGAGTAGCAAGTACCAGAAATGGCTCTTTGAGTTTAAAGGACTCCTTGCCGATGGTTACCTGACGTTCCTGCATTGCCTCTAATAAAGCACTTTGAACTTTTGCCGGTGCACGGTTGATTTCATCCGCCAGGACAAAGTTAGCGAAAACAGGTCCTTTATGTACCGAGAATTTGTTCTCTCCCGGGTTGTAAACCATTGTACCAATAATATCAGCTGGCAATAAATCCGGCGTGAATTGGATACGACTATACTTTGCATCAACAGCACTGGCTAAAGTCTTAATCGCTAGTGTTTTGGCAAGTCCTGGAAGCCCTTCCAGTAAAACGTGCCCACTGCTCAATAATCCTAGTAATAATCGTTCGATCATATATTCCTGTCCGACGATTACTTTTTGAGTTTCGAGCTTAATTTTTTCGGTAACTTCACTATCAATCAAAATTTGTTGATTGAGTGCTTCTATATCAATGTTCATTGCTTAAGAATTTTCCATTATTTTGAAAGACTACAAAATTGACATTATTTTTTCAATTTCACGACATAGAAACTACTTTTGAAGCCAAAAGGATGAATAAAGTCGCAAATTTTAACAAACTTTAACATTCCGAATACTTCTTTTAGTTATTTCATTTATTTATCCAGGTACATCTTTCCTATTTCTTTCTCGAACTGTGCCATTAATTTATAACGAATGGGTTTGTAAGAAGCGGAATAGAGCCCATTTTCGACCGTCCACTCCTCATGGCAGAGGGTGAATTTTTTGATTCTTTGGAAGTTGGACAAACTGCGATTAAAGAGGTCAATTTCCCATTGTATTTTTCCTGTAATTTTTATATTATGAGCCATAAATTGGGGCGAAGTCCAATGTATGCCTTTTTTCTCGCTCCATATTTTTAATAAAGTATAATTGGGGACAATCAGCGCGGTCACAAAAGGGCGTTGAAAGCCAATAATCAGGCATTGCTGAATATAGGAGGAGGAGGTGAAATGATTTTGTAATTGCTGAGGGGCGATGTATTTTCCTGCCGATGTTTTGAAGATATGTTTTTTTCTTCCAGTTATTTTTAAAAATCGCTTGTGCTCAAAATGTCCTACATCTCCGGTTTTGAACCAACCATCATCAGTGAAAACCTGTTTGGTGAGCGTTTCCTTTTTATAATAGCCTTTCATGATATTGGGACCTTTGACCAAAATTTCGCCATCACCATTTTTATCAGGATCGTTGATTTTGACTTCTACTCCCGGTACGGGAATGCCTACGGTGCCTACTCTATTCATTCCCGGTTCGAAGCGGTTTGTTGTAATAAAAGGAGCAGCTTCTGTCATGCCATACCCTTCTCTTATTTTGATGCCCGTAGCGGCAAATAACCGCGCTATATTGGGTTGTAAGCTGGCGGCACCCACTATGATGTATCGAACTTGTCCACCCAGATTTTTCTTCCATTTGTTTAACACCAATAGTCGGGCGATGATGTGCTTGAGTCCATAAAGCGGGGCGAATCCTTTTTTAGAAGGGTACTGTTTACCTACTTTGATTGACCAAAAGATTAAACTTTTGATAAGGAAATTTTGCTCATAGGCTTTTTCACGAATAATGTCGTACATTTTTTCGAGGATTCGTGGAACGGTTGTAAACAGACATGGCTTTACCTCCTTGAAATCCTGCCTCAGATGTGCCCTGTCCTGAGCAAAATAAATAGAAATACCTGCCGCCATATAAGTATAAGTGACTGTTCGCTCAAATACATGGCTGAAAGGCAAAAAACTTAGTGCTTTTCGGTGGCAGCCAATAGGCAGGAGCGCTAAAGCAGAAAGTACGTTGCTAACAATGTTTTTATGGGTTAAAACCACACCTTTGGGCTGCCCACTCGTTCCGGAAGTGTACATGATCGCAGCAATGTTTTCAGGAGAAACGCCCTGTTTTATCTTTTCTAAATCATTGGAGACTAAGTCTTCCTTCCCTCCGTTTATCAATGCCGGAAAATAATTTTCTTTTGTAGCCACAATATGATAAAGGAGTACGTCCGGGTAATTGTTTTTAAAAATAGGGCTTAATTTATAAAATAAAGCTTCATCTGCGACGATGCACATTTTTATATTTGTTTGTTCTATAATGTACCTTGTATCCTCCATGGGGGAGGTAGGGTGTAAAGGGACCATTATCCCACCTATTTGTAGGCAGGCAAAGTCTATCATCATCCATGCCGGTCTTCCGATATGCGGCATGATTGCAATTTTGTCGGATTTTTGAATGCCATTGTTTAGCATCCATGTTGAAATGTGGTCAATCTCCTTTCTAATGCTTTGAGTCGAATGGTGCTTCCATTTTCCGTCAACAAAACTATTGAGGGATTCCTTATTGGGGTATTTCTTTTGTTGAAAATCAATAATATCAAATAACCGGGTAAAATTCATGGTAGTTCAATTTTTAATCATCCAAAATATCGTACAGTATTTCAAAAAATTCGGCAAATTTTGGTAAATCATTATGGTGTCCACCATCAATAGTAAACAGGTTGATCTTATCAGGGAATTCTTTTTTTAGTCGCTCACTTTGGTTGATGGGGAATAGCCTGTCTTTTGTGCCATGTATGATATAAACCGGACATTTGACGGCTTTCATGTAAATATCTGTCCTTATTTTATACCTCAATAATACTTTTAAAGGAATGAAAAATAAAAATCGTTTTAGATTGTGATAGAAACTATAATAAGGAGAATCTAATACCAATAAACGGGGGTTGTTTTTTGCGGCGACTCTGGCGGCAATCCCACTCCCCAATGACCGACCAACTACGACAATTTGTCTTTCTTTATACTGTTCTTTTAACCATTCATAGATGAATTGACTATCGTTAAACAGGCTCTTTTGATTGCGTTTGCCTTTGCTTTTTCCAAAACCCCGATAGTCCATCATGAAAAAATCAAAACCATTACTTAAAAAGTCTTTGGCAAATTTTCCCCAGCCTTTTATGCTTCTGGAATTGCCCTTGAGGTAATAAACAACACCTCTGCTATTGGGCACCTTGAAGTAGATGCCATTGATGTGCCCACCATCTTCCATGGTGAAATTAACCTCCTCAAAAGGGAATGGGTATTTATACTGAAAATCGGTCGGTAATTTTTCAGGTCGAAAAAAGAATAAATCTTGAAAAAAATAAAAGAATAGGCAAAATCCTATATAAACAATGCCTATGATTAAAAGTGTATTTGCCACGAATCTTTATATTTCGTGACAAAGTAAGGAAAATGTCAGGTACCGCAAAATAATTCTTCTGTTTATTCTGAGACGACAACAATTCGCGCCACGGCTGAATCGGGTTCACCTAAGCTTACATATCTAGAGTTGGCGGTGCTAAATACGAGGTAAACCCCACTATTAACCCTGCGCCCATTATAATCTCGATTATCCCAAATGGCTTCTCCTCCATTTGCTTTAGTTTCATATACAAGCCGCCCTTTTATGTCCGTTATTTTTACGGTTGCATCTCTGGCCAACCCTCTGATTGTTACTTTTCCTTGAAATTCAGGGCGTACAGGATTGGGGAATACCAAAATATTTTTTTTGTTTACTTTTGTTCCTTCAATCGCATTACCCTGATAAGAAACAATGCCTTTATCTGTTCCAAAAAAGACCTCTCCCGTCTTTTGATTGATTTCAATGGCTGTCACGTTATTATCCAATAAAGGGGAGTTGTCTTCGGTGAATCTTTCGATTAAATCCTCTCCATTGGGAGATACCAGATAAACGCCATTGGTGGTTCCTACCCATTTTCGATTAGCTCCATCTACGGCAAGAGCCTGAACAAATTCCGTCTCGAATAAATATCCTCCGAATCCATTTGTACCCTGTACAACCCTTCTCGAACCTTCGCATACTTCCGGGTCAAACGCACTTCCTCCACATTCAAATATAACTACTCCTTCTGCTGTTCCTACCCATACATCTCCATCAAGATCTGTAATGATGGATTGCACATCATTGGTTTTTAATTTACTATTACCTACTGAAAACTCTCGGCATCTATCGTCATTAGGGTCATCTATATCTCCTTCGTCGAATAATAAAATACCTGATTGTTCTTTTCCGATGATTATCCATTTAAACCCATTGCCATCAATAGCGATGTCGAATAAAAAATTCTTTCCACAGTCCATGTCAAATGATTGCCATGTCCCATCCTTTTTTAATACGGAGATGGGATGGTCAGGTGCACCTGGGTTAGATACCCAAACATTTCCTTCATCATCAATGGCTAATCCGCCTATTCTGGTTCGACCATTGGCATCACCCGGGTCATTCTCTAATGTAGAATTTTTTTCATTGTATAGAATGGAATTTTCACCTATTACCGCAAGCCCTTCCAAATAAGACCCCGCATATAAATGTTTGTTTTTTTCGTTATAAGCGATCGCGATGATATCCAGTAGATCATCTTCAGAACTACCACTTTCCCCTTTCATTATAGGGTTGTTAAAACGATTGTAATTAGTCCAGCTTCCATTGATATATGAATATAGACCATCGGAGAATGATAATGGGCTGTAAACACTCGAAATGCCTCCGGCTCCGACCCATAATTGGTCATCTACAATATCCATGGTATATGCCTTTTCAGAAAATGGAGAGTTAATGTCAAAAAAATCACATCCACTAGACGTGACACTGGGTAACATCCGCAGTTCTCTCCATAAATCTGCCATCCAAATTCTGCCCGAAGGTTCTTGTACGGCATAAGTTGGAATGCCAATGCAAACGGTGGGAACGTCTTTTATGGATTCATTTTCATCAACAAATAAAAGCTTCCCCCTTTCGATTGGACTTATATTTTGATAACCAATTAATAAATGTGGTCCTTCTGCTGTCATATACTGCAAATTATACTGATTGTCCTCATTATGTATAAATAATGGAGACTGATCTGCGTCTAACCTGAAAATTTGACCATTGATGTCAAAATATAGTTTATTATTATAGGTGGCGATGTTCTTTGTGGAATAATCTGCCGGAAAACCATTTTCGGTCCCTAGTAATTCCCATGTTGAAAAGTCCTCCATGAAAAAATTATTTACAGCAGAGCGGTATATACCTTCATCGGTGCCGGCGTAAATGTAGCCATTGAATTGAACAACTGCATTGATATTGATACCGGTGAAAGTTGTTAGTTCAAACTCACTGGCTTTTACATTCATTCTGGATACACCAAAACTTCCCGCTAGTAAGACTATTGAGTCATTGACAACATAAACGTCATTGACTCTTTTGCCTATCGCAATATTTTGGAAATTTTTGATGTGGAAATTAGTAATAACCTCCTCTTTTCCGACAAAGTCAATAACGCCATTGGTATAGATGACCATTAATATTTCACTTCCGGGGACGTATTTAATTTGTTGAATCCCTGATTGACTCAAACCTTCGGTCTTAGAAATTGGGTAATGATTGTTGACATCATTTTTGTCAATTGCCAAGACAGAAAAATCAGTTGCATAAAAGACAGTATTGGGACTTTGAGTGACATATTTACCTACGGTATATGGTAAAAGAGAGCGCCACTTTCCAAGCGGCAAGACATTTTGAGACCACAATCCCTGCACTAAAAGTATAAAAACAAAACCAAGTATTAGTTTCTTCATAATAGATGTAATTATACACAAAATAACTACTTGTTTTTAGTAATATTGCCCGATTGAGTTGTATTAATACAATTTGGGTAGAGACATAAAGCATTTTTGCAATATTGCGATCATAATATGTTGTCTAAAATACTTGCCTTTTAATAGTATTTCTTACTTTTGCTTCCAAAATTAATAATCATGATTAAAGCTAATAATCCAAAGTTAAACTCCTGGGTAGAGGTGTCAAAAGATTCAGATTTTCCCATACAAAACCTTCCTTTTGGTGTTTTTAAAACCAATCATTCTAACCCAAGAGTTTGTAGTAGAATAGGAGATTATATCGTCGATTTATATGCCCTTGCTAACTTAGGGTTGCTAAAAGGCATTCAAATAAAGAAGAAAAATTTCAGGAATAAAACGATTAATAAATTAATTGGTCAGGGGCGAAAAAAAACGAGTGCACTTCGACAACGGCTTTCTGATATTTTAAATAAGGAAAAAAATAAATGGCAGGGGATTGAGTATAAGGATGATTTCCTGATTCCTGTTTCTGCTGTTGAAATGTTATTACCGATTGAGATAGGTGATTATACGGATTTTTATTCAAGTATTGAGCATGCGACTAATGTGGGTATTATGTTTAGAGACCCCGAAAATGCACTGCTGCCCAATTGGAAACACATCCCCGTTGGTTATCATGGCAGGGCCTCTTCGGTTATTGTCTCAGATACTCCAATACACCGACCAAAAGGGCAAATGCTTCCAAAAGGAGCAGACCAGCCTGTTTTTGGTCCTTGTCGGTTATTAGATTTTGAATTAGAAATGGCATTTGTAGTGGGGAAATCTACGAAATTAGGAAAAGCTGTTCCTATCCAAAAAGCCGAGAAGTATATTTTTGGAATGATGTTGTTTAACGATTGGTCAGCCAGAGATATTCAAAAATGGGAGTATGTGCCTTTAGGCCCTTTTCTTGGAAAAAATTTCGCTTCTACTCTTTCTCCATGGATTGTTACAATGGAGGCATTAGAGCCTTTTAGAGTACCTGGTCCAAAGCAGGATCCGGAGGTGTTGCCATATTTGAAATACGATGGGGAAAAGAATTATGATATTCAGTTAGAAGTGAGTATTCAGCCCGATAAAAGTACAGCCAAAGTAGTTAGTCAGTCCAATTTTAAATATATGTATTGGAATATGGCTCAACAATTGGCGCACCATACCGTCAATGGGTGTAACATCAAGATTGGTGATTTATGCGCTTCGGGGACAATTAGCGGACCTACTCCTGATTCTTATGGTTCGTTATTGGAAATTTCATGGGCAGGAAGTAAAACCATTGATATGCCCGATGGCAGCGAAAGGAAATTTTTGAAAGATGGAGATACGGTTATTCTGCGTGGTTGGGCAGAGAAGGACGGTGTTAGAGTTGGCTTTGGTGAAGCTTCGGGTAAGATATTACCGGCTAAGGACAAATGAGTCGCTTAAAACAAATAATGGACACTTTGCAGGCTATGCCTTTTTTCGGTATTTTGTTTCAAAAAAATATAAAAATGATTAAAATATTTAGAATAATTTTAGTCTTGTTTTTTATCGGACAAGGTATTTCCTCTATTGGGCAATCTTCATTACAAGCTGCTATTGACCATTTTGTGGATGATCCTTTGTTGGTACATTCGAGTATTGGCATTGTAGTATTGGATATTCAATCCGGTAAAATCATTGCCCAATACGATAAAAATCGGGGCTTGATGCCTGCTTCTATTCTGAAAATTGTCACAACCTCTTCTGCGCTTGGTCTGCTGGGAGGCGATTATAGATTTAAAACGGAATTAAATTATACAGGGAGTATAGACCGGGAGGGGACGCTTAACGGCAATCTTTTTTTGACCGGATTTGGCGATCCAAGTTTGGGCAGTGAGAGATGGGAAGGACTTGATGCCGTTATGAAAGAATTTACTGGTGCTATTCTGAAAAAGGGGATTAAATGTATAGAGGGCAGTATTATTGGCGATGGTAGTTATTTTGATACGGCGGCAGCTCCCGAGGGATGGCAATGGCAGGATCTCGGTAATTACTATGGGGCTGGTGTCTGGGGACTAAATCTCAATGAAAATCTTTACCATATAACTTTTGCACAAAGTAATACGATGGGTGGAAAACCAAGAATTACTGGTATTCGTCCGGAAATAAGCAATTTGTCTTTCGTGAACGAATTGGCATCTGGCGCTCGTGGTAGTGGCGATAATGCTTATATCTTTGGCGCACCCTATAATAGTACCCGGTTTATTCGGGGGACAATTCCACGAGGGACGGGCACATTTAGTATTAAGGGATCGATTCCGGATGGACCTCTTTTTGCTGCCCAGACTTTGGCCGCCAAGCTGGATGAAGCAGGGCTAACCGCAAACAAAGGTGTTTTTTCTGACCTGACTTATCCCGGAAAAATTCCCGATCATTCCTCCAGAAAGATTTTATATACACACCACTCCCTTCCCTTGCGGGAAATTGTGGATATAACCAATCATAAAAGTATTAACCTTTATTGTGAGGCGATGTTGAAGACGATCGGAGCAAAGAAGCATAAACAGGGAAATATACAGAAGGGAATAACGCAAGTGGAATCTTATTGGCAGGAAAGAGGACTTAGTTTTGAAGGCATCCACTTGGTGGATGGCAGCGGGTTGTCTCGAACTAATATCGTCACTGCAAACTTTATGGCCCAACTTTTACGGAAAATTTCCTTGAATAAATCCATCTATAAAGATTTTTACCATTCATTATCAATTGCGGGCAAAACGGGCTATGTTCAATCAATATTAAAAAATACCCGAGCTGAGGGCAATTTACGAGCAAAGACAGGAACGATGGAAAGTGTCCGCTCATTTGCCGGCTATGCAACCATGAAAAATGGGAAAAAAGTCAGCTTTTGTATTATTGTAAACAATTTTGAAGGCACTGGAAGGGATATTCGTCAAAAATGTGCTAAAATAATGAAAGCAATTTGCAATTAAGACGCTCTTTTTTGTTATTAAAATCCTAATGCTTGAAATTCATTGGGGGATTCTTCTAATTTTTTTTACTTTTACAGGATACTTGCTAATTTGTCAAAAATTGAAATAAAAATGAAGTGGTTTTATTATTTAATGGTATTCTTAGTGATTGGGGTGACATCCTGTGATTCAAATAATGATAGCTGGGATGGCTCTCAAGTTGAGCTTCATGAGAAAGAGAAGGTGCTTACGGATAATAATACAGATGCTGATATTCCTGATATCAAAGAGACCTATGATGGTCCCGGCAGGGTGATTTGGCAAAAGCCAGAGCTTGTTTTGAGTTTGTTAGATTCATTGAAAGGGAAGACTGTGGCAGATATTGGAGCGGGAATGGGCTTTTTTACCTTTCCGCTTTTGCCTTTGGCAGAAAAGGTTATTGCGATAGATATTGATCCTTTTTTTTTACATCATATTGATAGCGTTAAAATAGCTAATCTTATCCCTGAAGATCGAGATCGTTTGGAAACGCGTTTGGTTAAAGGTGATAAAATTCCCCTTAGAGATCAGGAAATTGATGCAGCCTTGATTGTCAACACCTTTATGTTTATCCCTAATCATATTAGTTATTTGAAGGAACTTTTAAAAAAACTAAAGCCGGGAGGAACTTTATTAATCGTAGATTTTAAAAAAAGGCAAATGCCGCTTGGTCCAGAGCAAGCTTATAAGATTCCACTTTATATCGTAGAAAATGAACTTTTTGAAGCTGGTTTTAGCATTGTAAAAGCCTACGATATGTTACTTGAGTATCAGTATATTTTGGTTGCCCAAAAAGCAAAATAAGGGGTGATCCTATTTTAATTTGGGGTTGTTTTTATGCCGCTCCAAATCGCGAATAGCTTTCCTTTTTAAATTTTGTAGGAGTGCTTGTTCCAAATCAATGCCTGTTTGGTTAGCCAGACAGATGAGGACAAAGAGTACATCCGCCATTTCTCCTGCTAAATCCTCCATGGCAGAGGTTTCTTTTTCTTTAGATTTGAAAGATTGTTCTCCGTATATTCGTGCCATGAGTCTGGCTACCTCTCCCGTTTCTTCTGCCAGAATAGCCGTATTGGTCAATTCATTATAATACCGGATACCAATGGTATTGATCCAGTGGTCAACATTTTTTTGCGCTTCTTTTAATGTCATTTTATATTTTATTTTGAGTGTCCATAATAATGGTTACCGGACCATCATTGATGAGTTCGACTTTCATGTCTGCTCCAAATGTTCCCGTTGCAACCTCTAATTTAGAAAAGGCGGCCAATTGTGTTACAAATTTTTCGTAAAGCGGGATAGCGATGGGCGGTTTTGCCGCCTTGATATAGGAAGGACGATTACCTTTTTTTGTACTGGCGTGCAAAGTAAATTGGCTGACGACTAAAAATTGTCCATTAATGTCGATAATAGACCGGTTCATGATGCCTTTTTCGTCTTCAAAAATTCTAAGATTACTGATTTTTCTGCACAGCCATTCAATATCTTCCTGGCTGTCAATTTCTTCAATCCCCAATAATATTAGAAGTCCTTGTTGGATAGAGGATTTGACTTTTTTGTCGATAGTAACGGATGCCGAGCGTACTCTTTGGATAACTACTTTCACTTTTTTGCAGCTAAGTAACAATAAAATATAATATTCTTAAACGACAAGGGCTAAAATATTGTATTAATCTAGGTACTTGAGTACCTTTGACGCTCTTAAATAAAAAATCAGTTATCATGGATAAAAAATTTCTTAAAAAATTAGGAATAAAAAAACATAATGCCGGTACACATACCGGATTGGAATCAACGAATTCTTCTAAGTATATTAAGTCCTATTCTCCCGTTGATGGAGACTTAATTGGAAGTGTGAGTAAGACCACTAAAGAAGAATATGAAGCGGTGGTCAAAAAAGCACAGGCGGCTTATATTGAGTGGCAAAAAATACCAGCACCTAAACGCGGTGAAATCGTCCGACAATATGGTAATGCTTTGCGTGACCATAAAGACGCCTTAGGTCGTTTGGTCTCCTATGAAATGGGAAAAAGCCTTCAGGAAGGCTGGGGGGAAGTACAGGAAATGATTGATATTTGTGATTTTGCCGTAGGGCAGTCTCGTCAATTATATGGTTTGACTATTCAATCAGAACGTCCGCAACACAGAATGTTTGAGCAATGGCATCCGCTTGGAATAGTTGGTGTTATTTCTGCTTTTAATTTCCCGGTAGCCGTTTGGTCATGGAACGCAATGTTAGCATTAATTTGTGGGGATGTTGTGATTTGGAAACCATCTGAAAAAGCACCTCTTTGTGGTGTTGCCTGCCAAAATATCTTCCATGACGTATTAAAAGCTAATGACGTACCGGAGGGTGTTATTTGTCTGGTAAATGGAGATTACAAAGTCGGAGAAATGATGACGAAAGACCGTAGAGTGCCTTTGATCTCTGCGACGGGTAGTACTCGAATGGGAAAAATTGTTGGTGCAGCAGTAGCGGAACGTTTAGGACGCTCATTATTGGAGTTGGGTGGAAATAATGCCATCATAGTAACACCTAATGCCGACCTAGATCTCGTATTGGGCGGGGCGGTATTTGGCGCAGTAGGAACCTGTGGACAAAGATGTACCTCCACGCGTCGATTGATTGTGCACGAGGATATTTATGGCAAAGTGAAAAATGCACTAGTCAAAGCTTACAAACAATTGAAAATTGGAGATCCTTTGGATGAAAATAATCATGTTGGACCTTTAATCGACAAAGGTGCGGTTGATATGTTTGTTGCTGCAATAGAAAAAGGTAAAGAGGAAGGCGGAAATGTTTTAGTTGGAGGAGATGTATTGGAGGGAGAAGGCTATGAGAGTGGCTGTTATGTCCAACCTTGTATTGTTGAAGTAGAAAATAGTTACGCCATTGTCCAATCAGAAACATTCGCTCCTATCCTATATCTTATTAAGTACAAAGATTTGGATGAAGCCATTGCTATTCAAAATGGGGTTCCTCAGGGATTGTCTTCTGCAATTATGACAGAAAACCTAAAAGAGGCGGAATATTTCTTATGTTGTGCCGGATCTGACTGCGGTATTGCCAATGTCAATATTGGAACGAGTGGTGCTGAAATCGGGGGAGCATTTGGAGGTGAGAAAGAAACCGGTGGTGGCAGAGAAAGTGGTTCTGATGCGTGGAAAGCCTATATGCGTCGTCAAACGAATACCATTAATTATAGTAAAACGGTGCCTTTGGCCCAAGGTATTAAATTTGATTTGTCTTAATTAATTTTCAGTATTCGGTTAGCAGTACTCAATTAATAATAATTTTTTTCCGAAAGGAAAATACTAAAAAAAGATTGAAGACTGCTAACTGAACACTAAATCACCAAAGCTCCTCCGAATAAACTCCTTTTTTGACCAACGCTCTAAATGCCGCCTGAACACGCGCCTTATCTTCCTGATAGGTTACACCGTACCAATTTTCATTGCATTCCAATACTTTTACTTCCATCTCTCCTTTTTGCTGTAAAAGATTAACAAATAATGGAATGAAAAATTCAGCTTTGGGTTCGTCTTTATGGTCTGCAACAAATTCAATAAATAATTTCCGGACAGATTCGAATACCGAATGATGAAATCCCCAAAAGTTCATAGAGACTAAGCTTCCGTCTTTTATAGGAAATCGTTTATTATCTTCTTCGTATTCGATAACGCCGGCTTCATTTCGTTTGATTTTTAACCTTTCTACGACATCTATTAATAGCCCCTCTTCGTTCATTTTACAAACACCTCTGTTAACGGTACCGTGATCTGATAAAGTATTATCAAGAACGTAACCGGCCATTGCCTGTGTTTTTGGTGTACATTCATTCATAAGGAAATTTGCCATATCTGTATATGCGGAAGGACCGTAAAAGTCATCCGCATTAATTACAGCAAATGGTTCATTAACCACATCAGCTGCTACTAACATCGCATGGGCTGTTCCCCATGGTTTTTCTCTGTGAGGCCACTCTTCAATACCTTTTATGGGGGAGTCTAACTCCTGAAAAGCATATTCTACCTTTATTTTTCCTTCGAACTGATTACCCATTTTTTCTTTAAAAGCCTCTTCTATATCTTTTCTAATTACAAAAACTACTTTTCCAAATCCGGCTTTTATGGCATCATAAATAGAGTATTCAATAATGGCTTGATCTTTGGGGCCTACACCATCTACCTGTTTCAGCCCTCCATATCTACTCCCCATTCCTGCTGCTAGTACGACTACTGTTGGTTTCATATATTATATTATTTTTTTTCGGAAAGCAAATGTAATTGCTTTTTGGGTGGAAGAAAAGTTTAACTACATATTTTAAAGGCTGATGCAAAAAAAAGGACAAAAATTAGTGAATGAAACAATCTATTATGTAGCTTCGCATATTCAAATAATAATTAATGTAATGAAATACATAATGAAATATCTTCTTTTGGGGCTTATTGTTTTTTCATCCTGCCAATCGAAGAATACAAGTAAGCAAACAGAAGACCATGCCAAATTTTCAAAGGAAGAGCTCACTGCCCAACAGAATGCCTGGGATAAAGTCATGGCAATTCACGATGCTATTATGCCGCAAATGGGGGCACTGGATCAGGCAGAAGTAGGGCTTGATAATAAGATCAAAGCAACAACCGATAAAAAAAGTCTGAATGAACTAAATAATGCAAAACATCTGGTGCAGGCAGCAGACAAAATAATGTGGGACTGGATGTATGCGCTTATTCAGTTGAAAGATCTAAGGGAGACTAAGAGTCATGCTGAAATAATGAGTTACCTCTCCAAGGAATTGACCCGGATCAAAAAGGTAAAAGAAAAAATGGAACTTAGTATTAAAACCAGCAACGAACTTATTAAATAACGGGACATGAATAAATTATTATTTTTTATTGCGACTACACTTTTCTTAACAGCCTGTAACTTTAATCAGCAGGAGGGTTTGCCTATATTAGGGCTTCATGATATTGATAAAGCAACAGGAGATACCACTTATCAGGAAATCCGACCTTTTGAATTTATCAATCAAGATAGTGTCATCGTCACCAATGCTATGTTTGATGATGGAATTTATGTCGCTGATTTTTTCTTTACCTCCTGCCCGACCATTTGTCCAAAGGTTGCCAAGCAAATGCACCGATTGTATAAAAAATACGAAAAGGATGATCGGATTAAATTTTTGGCTCATTCCATAGATTATCGTCGGGACAGTGTGCCCCGCCTAAAAGAATATGCAACAAAATTAGGGGTGGAAGCGCCCAAGTGGAATTTTGTTACAGGCTCTAAAAGAGCTATTTATGATATTGCCTACGATTATATGACCACTGCACTTGAAGATACGACCTCTGTCGGTGGTTTTGACCACAGTGGTGCGCTAACCTTAGTTGATAACAAAAGGCATATTCGTTCTTTTTGCGATGGAACTGACCCCCAATCTGTAGATCGTTTTATGAAGGACATTGATTGGTTATTAGCACATATGCCAAAAAAATAAGATGTTAGAACATTTACCGGATTTTGTGCCGAAAAGATTGGCAATTAAACTAAAACCTGCTGGAGAAAAAGCTGTTAAACAAAAACACCCATGGGTATTTAATGAATCAATTCGCAAGCAAAATGTGGTTGGAATTGCAGGAGATTTAGCTATTATTTTTGATCAAAGAAAAAATAAATTCCTGGCTGTCGGTCTGTGGGATCCTTTTTCTCCCATCAGGGTTAAGATTCTTCAGTTTCATCAATCAGCACAAATTAACAAAGATTGGTTTGAAGAGAAAATAAAAGAGGCTTATCAAAAAAGGCATTCTCTCTTGGAAACGGATACTAATAGTTTTCGGTTCATTTATGGGGAAAATGACGGCTTACCCGGGCTGATAGCCGATGTTTATGCTGATGTTTTAGTGGTAAAGCTTTATTCCTTTATTTGGATTCCATACCTGAAAATAATCTTCCCTTTATTATTGAAGCAAAGTGGTTGCAAAACCTTGGTTTTACGACTGAGTAGAAAAATGCAACAGGAGCCTTCATTATTATATGATCTTTCTGATGGGCAAATTATAGAAGGAAGTTTGGCTTCGGAGGAAGTCCATTTTAGAGAACATGGACTTACCTTTATTGCCAATGTTATTCGTGGTCATAAAACTGGTTTTTTTCTGGATCATCGGTCTAATCGGAAAAGAATAGGAGAACTGGCTAAAGGTAAAAAAGTACTGGACATTTTTGCTTATGCCGGTGGTTTCTCCGTTCATGCCCTGGCAGGAGGCGCAAAAAAGGTTATCAGCCTTGATATAAGTGCTCAGGCGCTGGAGGCTGCAAAAAAAAATGTCGCCTTAAATGTAGAAAGTGCTAAGCATGAAATAATGAAAGTTGATGCTTTCATTGGAATGGAGCAATTGATTGCAGCGGGAGAATTATTTGATTTAATTATTGTTGATCCCCCTTCATTTGCTAAAAAAGGAGCGGAAATTGAAAGGGCTTTGCTTAATTATTCAAAATTGGCAACACTTGCTATAAAATTGGTTAAATCTGGGGGAGTGTTATTAATGGCTTCCTGCTCTAGCCGGGTGAATAAACAGACCTTTTTTGATACGATTGAAAAAGCATTCTCACAGTCGGGCAGAAGATTTCAATTACTAGAAAGTAATGAACACGATATAGATCATCCTGTTACTTTTCCGCAAGGAGCTTACCTGAAATCCGGATATTATTTAATTAGCTGAATTGTAAGTTGTCTGGTATCCAATACTATAAAAAAACCTTTGACCCGTACTGGAATTTAGATCGGGTCAAAGGTTTTTATATTTTAAATTCCACCAAATAATTTGAATATCTGTGCTTCTCCTTCTCCAATTCTAATTTGAAGGAAATAAATACCTGCGGGGATTCCTCCACCTACATCAATGGTCGCAAATATTCCCGGAACATCTATCTGCCCTTTAGTGACCAGCTGCCCGGCAGTATTAAAGAGTTCATAGACCATTGGTTCCTGTACATTATCATTGAAGGTCATATTAATTTTATCAAAAAATGGATTTGGAAATGGGTTGAATGCTTTTATTTCCTCTTCTTTATCTTTTTTGACAACAATAATTGGTGTCTCAAACTCATAGGCGTAACCAGCGTCTTCATTTTCATTGAAAACCTTTAACTTGAAAAAATAAATTCTTCTTTGCGCTACAACTGCTTGGGAATAACTATTTAAATCAGTGGTTGTTTTTCCTTTAGCTGGAATATTTTCTATTTTTTCAAAAGCCACACCATTAGTTGACCTGTATAACTCAAAACGCTTGCAGTTGTATTCGGGCTGGGTATTCCATGTTACTTTTATTTCATTGGGTTTAGAATAAGACCCTGAAAAGTCAAATACCTGAGTTTTTAGTTCTCCCTCGTATTTGGAGATACTGACATCATCAATCGCCAGACCCCGATAATTACCCGAAGAGCCGCCTTTGAAAACAAACCGGAATGCAACATTTTCATTTCCTGCCAAATCACTAATGTTTAGTTTATATTGAACGTAAGCTAATTTTTGACCTGAAAAATAGGAAGCTCCACGAGGGAAGGATGAGTTGTCCAGATTAGTATTTTTGGTGTTATACCAATCGGGGTCATCGACACTACCCAATTGTTTCCAGGATGCCCCTTTATTGGTAGAGTATTCTACTCTGAAGCCATCTTTTCCACTACTGAGACGATATTCTGCCCAAAATGAAAACTCGTAAATACCTTCTTCCTGCATATTGAAATTAGGAAGATAAAGATTAGTACGCGTTCCATGTTCGTAGTATATTTCGTTCAAACCAACGACGAAGGCATTATCTCCGCTATGAGTCCCACTTTTGCCGGCCATAGTAGAATTTCCCCTTTCAAAAGAAGACCCTTTGAACGTTTCAACGCCGTATTGCTGTACCTCTCCTTCAAAATCTCCACCATAATTTGGAACGCCTTCTTCGTAAGGGGTACTAACACTCGGTAGCACTTTTAAGGTATCATAGTCGATCAATGTTTGGTTAATCGTGAGCGAAATTGGATAGGAGCCAATTTGAGGGTAACTATGCGTAATGGTTTCTTCTGTACTTGAATTACCATCTCCAAAATCCCAGAGGTATTCATCCGCTGCTAAGGATAATTCGCCACTAAAGTCTAATGGTACGTCTAAATAACCAACCTGGTCAATGAACATTTTTGCTTTAGCTTCCGCAAAAACATCTGTGGTGAAAAGTCCCCGTCCATGTGTCGCAGCCAATACAATATTGTCGGATTTTCGCAGTTGTAGCATATCAACGCGTACTAAAGGAATTCCTCGCCCTTCTACGGGAGGAATCCATTGGGTATTTCCCCCATCCAGTAATTCTGTTGTCCATACCCCCGCTTCCGTTGCGATCATCGCCTGAGTGGGATCCTTAGGTGAGAAAATGCCCCACCTGACAGGCATATTGGGAAGATTACCTTCTACATTAGTCCAACTATCACCTCCATCTTTACTTTCAAAAACACTTTGGCTTCCATAGTTAGATTTTGTGACCAATAAGTGGTCTGCATTTCCGTCCTCTATATAAATAGAAGATATCGTTCCTCCTCCTGAAGGTGAAACGGAAGCGCCTTGTACCGGATTTCCTACATTTGCATTTTCCACGCGAATAACACTTCCGGAAAATGTACCGAAATATACCCTATCCTCGGTATTAGGGTCAACCGCGACTGTTGAGACATTAGGGTTTTGTCCGGAAATATCGACAACTTCAGTTTGTCCGTTATTTACATTCCATCGAACATAATCACCATCATTAGTCTGTGCGTACATAATATTAGCATCGCTATCGTAATCTGAGGGGTTTAAAAAGCCACCGTTTAGTTCTGCCCCTCCCGAGAAATTGAGCCCTCCATCTGTGGATAAAGCGTAGGATCCAAATTGTGAAGAAACCATCTGGATATTGGGCTCATCTTCATCAATATGGCACAAGAAGCCATCTCCTCCTTTCACACTTCTTCCCGTCGAGATACCCAATCCGTGTAATTGAAGTGAATTATTATCCTGTGTACCTCCTATATAATAAGTAGAACCTTCTTCAGGGTGGATTGCACAGCCATAAAATTGAGTTACATTATAACCCGTATTTTTGTTTTCAACTTGTTGGGAAGTCCCTGTTATCGAACGCCATATTCCACCATCATTACCAAAGTAAATGACATTTTCCCTATCTTTATCAAATAAAATCTTGTGCTGATCTACGTGCATATTTTGTGCAAATCTGGAAAAAGATAATCCTCCGTCATTTGAAAACATAATAGGAACACCGCCTACCACAACATGAAGTGGATTAAATGGATTGACAGCAATATCTAAATCATACCACGCCTGACCATTGGTGAATTCATTTCCATTAATTCCGGGCATTGTACGCTGTTGCCACGTATTTCCACCGTCACCAGAGGTGTAAACATTTGATGCGCCTCCCCCTACATTACCAATAATATATAATCGATCTGGATCCAACTCACAGACGGTCATTTCTACCCTTCCCCATCCAGATGGGAAGCCTGAAGCGCTGGCAGAAAGCGAAATCCAGTCTCCCTGATCGCCAGATGGGGAGCGAAATACACTACCTGCTCCGGAAGCGTATATTATCCCATTTGAGGCGTATTCCACATCGTAAATATCATTAGCTGAAAAACCAATCACACTTAAAACCTTTTGCCATGAATCGCCCTGGTCTGTACTCCTCCATAATCCATTAGTGGTAGCGGCATACACATCACCTGTTACGGGGTGAATCATTAATGAGCGTGTCAATCTGAAGGTTGAATTATTCGTGCTGGATAATAAGTCCCAATTTTCACCGCCGTCTGTACTTTTGAAAATACCAATTCCTCGAATGGCATCTGAATTTGGAAATCCTTCGCCTGTTCCTAGGTACATGATAGCATGATTGTTAGGATCTTGCGCCATAGCACCAATAGCTAAATTTTCTAAAAAATCATTCACATTCTCCCACTGCGGGGAAGTGACACTTATGTCATTTGTCTTCCAAAGCCCGCCACCTACTCCACCAGCCCAAATAGTATTGCCCGTTGGATCACTTTTGTCAATGAGGATAGTTCTGGTTCGGCCACCAATATTACTAGGGCCTCTTTCTCTCCATTTAGCATTTGTAATAAGACTACGTTGTAATTGGAGCTGTTGAGTCTGCATTCTTTTTGTTTCCTCAAGTGCATAGATGAGCTCTTCTGTTGGAGGATAACCAAGTGTTAAATCCTTTGTTCGTTTGAATTCTTCATCAATTGCTCCCTGAATTCTTTGCCCTTTGGTTATTTTATTATTGGATGGGGCTTGTATATTAAGGGTAGAGGAGTATTTTTTTATTCCCAAAAGGACAGAAAATGTAAAAAGTAGCAGTAATAATTTTTTCATGGTAATAATATTAATTCTAAATGTATGGCGTAAACAAAAAATAAAAGTGGAATTTGTTGGGTGAAGATATTCCAATATTTTTTTTCTTTTACAAAAAAAGGTAATATTGGTCAGGGTTTTTACAATATCTATCAAAAAAAATACTTGCTTTTATTCAAATTCCTACGGGGAAAACCTATGAAACCCTAGTGTAAAGTTGAATAAAAAAACACATTTACCACAATTTTAGGCAATATTTATTTCAGTATTGATATTCTATCAACGATTATTTCCTGATCTTGTTATAATCAAAAAACAGTGTATTCACTCCGAAAAGTGGCAATTAGGTAATTTAAAATAAATAAATGAACAGAATTGACGAAATATTTTCATGTTG
>CAZNCI010000006.1:0-34769 GCA_964571475.1 uncultured Saprospiraceae bacterium
AATCTGTATATTAAAATAGGGAATTTGTGACAAAACGCAACCACTACTCATTAATAATAATAATGCTATAAATCCTTTCATGAATAAATTTTGGGTTACTGCGAAATAGATACGATAAAAATAGGTGTCATCAAATTGATCCGGCTATCCCCATCAGAGACTTCCAAGAAATCACATCAGGGTTAAATATGGTCATTTTAAAAGAAAAGCATATTTACGCCTGCAAGTTATGAATTTTCCAAATAAAATGCCTGAGAAATGTATGAAAGTACCATGTCAGAGGATGAAGTGCACATATGACTGTACGAAGCGCATTGAGGGGAGGACTAATTTTCTGTAAAAATGAGTGCAAAAATGAGTTGGGAAGCTTCAATAGGGGCTGAAGACAGGGGTTAAATTTAAAAACTTTGTACAGGCTAAATCATCACCCTGCGGAAAACAGGGTGATGAAAGTACTATTACTTTAGCTTTAATTTCATGCCAATGGTTAATTCATTTGATTTAAGATTATTTATTTTTTTGATTAAATCTACGGTGGTATTATACTTTTTCGCTAATGACCAAAGTGTTTCTCCTTTTACTACGATATGATACTCATTCGTAGGGGTGGTGGCAGGAGGGGTGGACACCTCAGGAGCAGGTAATTTTTCCTCAATCGCCTCTTTAGGCACTTCTTTGATAATAGGCTCATCATCAAAATCGACATCGGGCACAATAAATGGTAATTCTTCCTCCTCCTCGCTATCATCCATAAATGATTCTTCATCTATTACTTTTGTTTCTTTTGCCGTTGTATCTATTGTAGGGTGCGTCTCCTCTTTCTCTTTCACATCAGGAATTTCTTTTTCCTGCTCCGTTTCCAATTCAAGGGTATCAGGCATTAATTCGGCAGGATCAACTTCCTCTATCAGTTTAGGTCTGACTTTCACTTTGGCACAACCACGGAGTTTTAATCTTTCGCCAGGAGCGGGAATCATCCCCTTTTCCAATCTATTTCTCTTTAATAATTTTGACAATTTGATGCCATATTTTTGAGAGATATCGCTAAGGGTTTGACCTTTTGCGACATAATGATATTTTTCCTTTCCTCTATAAGCATTCCGTTTGGGTTGCAAATATACAACAGTTCCTTCGTTCAGAGGAGTAGTTTCGGATACTACGCCATCATTGTATTGCAATAAACGGCGGATAGTGGTATCTGTCCGCTTGGCAATTTCTGCCAAAGTTTCATTGGCGGAAGCTTTGGCATATTTCACTGAATTATTTCTGAAAATGTCAATTTCATTCAGATCCACAACGGGATTATCATTATCAAAGGGCGACATTTTGTCGTAATTGAACAATTCGTACCGTTCGATGATGCTAATTAGTTTTTGGGTATAGGTCGCACTAGTGGCATAACCGGCATCTTTCAATCCTTTAGCCCACGCCTTATAATCATAGGGATCCAGACGAAACAATCGACCATAACGATATTTCTTCTTAGGGTCTCTCAAAAATTCAGAATGAGCAATATAACAGGCTTCAACAGACTTATAACTTCTAAAACAGGATTTTATTAATTTACCATTTTCATTATAATCATCATCCTCTCGCATGATTTTCCTGCCTTTCCAATTATCTCCACATTTGATTCCAAAATGATTATTGCCTTTTCTTGCGAGTGTGCTTCGACCGGCATTTGACTCCAGTAAACCCTGTGCTAACTTAATACTAGCGGGGATTCCTGCACGCTCCATTTCTTTAACCGCATAGACCTTATACTTTTCGATGTACTTCAGATAAGCATCATTTTTCTCACTACTGTATTCCTCCTGAGCAACTACTTGTTGTCCAATAATTAAAAGAAGGAATGATAAGATTAAAAATGGTTTGTTCATAATTGTTTTTTTTAGAAGAAGCTATTAAAAAAGCATAATATTCGCTCCAGATTATAACTCTTGATCCGATATTACCCTATTATTAGGATGGGATTCTTTTTTCCTAAACGAAAAAGAATGGGCAAAAATTAGGTACTTTAAATTTTTTTAAAAAACCGGCAATTATTCAGCACCCCTCATTTTTTAAATTCCAAAACACTATCCCTCCGTGAAAGAGGCATCCAACCGCTGTTGTTTAATATTTTCAGGCAATGTCCTAAATTCGTATTGTTGATTCCTCAACTGTGGTGTAAAACCAGCATTCCGAATCGCTTCCTGGATGCCATCAGCCGTAAAACGATAATTGGCTCCGGCAGCAGATACTACATTTTCTTCAATCATAATACTTCCAAAATCATTGGCGCCGGCAAAAAGGCAGACCTGTGCCACTTTTTTCCCGACCGTCAGCCAGGAAGCCTGATGGTTAACAACATTTGGCAACATAATCCGTCCCATGGCCAGCATCCGCACGTATTCATCCCCGGTACAATTATTTCTAGCTCGTTTTATTTTTTTCAAAATTGTATCAGCATCTTGAAAAGGCCATCCGATATAAGCTAAGAAACCTTTGGCATTAGCTGGTTTTTCAGATTGTACCTGTCTTAAATCAGCAAGGTGTTGCATTCGCTCCAGATTTGTCTCGATATGCCCAAACATCATCGTTGCAGACGTAGTAATATTTAATTGATGTGCCGCACGCATGACATCGAGCCATTCCTGTCCGCCACATTTTCCTTTTGAAATCAGTCTTCGTACTCTGTCACTTAATATCTCTGCTCCTGCGCCGGGCAAACTGTCCAGTCCCGCTTCTTTTAGGGCTTGTAACACTTCGGTATGGGTTGCTTTTTCCAGTTTAGCAATATGTGCAATTTCCGGTGGTCCAAGCGCATGAAGTTTTAGATTTGGAAATAACTGCTTCAATTCTTTGAATAGCCCAACGTAATAATCCAAGCCTAAATCAGGATGATGCCCGCCCTGAAGCAATAGTTGTTCGCCTCCAAATTCAAAGGTTTCTTCAATTTTTGTTTTATATTCTTCAATAGAGGTAATGTAGGCTTCCTCATGTCCTGGGCGGCGATAAAAATTACAAAACTTACAATTAGCGATACACACATTTGTCGTATTGGAATTACGGTCAATAATCCAGGTGACAATATCATCGGGAACGTGATGTTTCTTTATTCTATTTCCGACATACATCAGGTCGGGAGTCGCTGCCTGTTCAAATAAGAAGACACCTTCTTCCGGGGTCAACCAATCGAGGTTGAGCGCTTTCTGCAAAAGATCATTTATTACCATCATGGTGCAAAACTATAAAAACTAAATGAAACTACTCAATAACTACCCGATAGCGTTGAACTATTTTCTTATTATTGCGAATAATCAATAGATATCGCCCCGGATTGACCTTACTCAGGTCGAGCGTTTTATTGTAAACCCCGGGTTTTTGATTTTTTAATTGAGCACGGGTCACTTCTTTTAATTTACGATTAATCAGTATAACGGAGACGTTACCAAAGTACTTTAGTTTGTAGTTGATAGGAACTTTACCTTCCTGATTACGCGAAATTTTAGGAAAAGGTCGCCATTTTTCATCGGTATCGTCTTGTTTATCCTGCATAGCTATTCCTGTATCCTTATCCTCTACTGGTGCCTGAAAGACTGCTTCGTTATTATCCTCAATAACGACCCCATTAGAAGGAGGATTTGGATTATTGATTCTAACGACGTCTCCATTTTCAGGACTCCACACCCTCAATCCCTTAGGCAATATAAATATATGATTAGGGTTGACAGATTTTGTTAAATTGGTAAACTCTGTTTGGATGGTACGAATTTCAATTTTAAAAGGATCTATGAATAAAAGTTTCACCTGATTAAAACTTCCACTGCTTCTAGTCCAAACCTTATCGTCATTATTTTCCCGCAAAGGAGCCCCCCATCCACCTTCACCGATATAAACAGTTCCTTTTTCATCATCCCTGATAAAACCTTCTTCGCTACCATCCGCTTTAGACGGTCCAATAGGATAAGTTACTTTTACAACATGGGCGTCTGACTCGGAAACAACACTCACATGGTATTTATAAAACAGAGTTGCCCAGTTTATGTGTAATTTCAAACGCTCTTTTTTCTTTTGGGTATGGGGTCTAATGGAGTGGTGGTACTGTACCATCTTCCATATTGATCGCGAAGATTTCAGTGTTTTTTCCAGCCAAACCTTTTGTTTGCCATCCGAAGGTATAAGGGAATTAAGTGTAATAATATTAATTAACCTGCCGCCCAAAACTAAATTATAGTAAATGCTCCCTGATTTAACATCGAACAGATCCACCAATACTTTATTGGTTGCTTCGTGGTTGCCTCTTGCGACAATAATTGGAAAAATTCGGCCATCTTTTGCAATAGTCTGTTGCCAGTCATCCATCCATTCAATCCACTCTCCAGCGGTATCATCAGAAGTCATATCCCCAGAAAAAACAACACAAGTCGGTCTTAATTTAGCGACCAATCTATTGGCATTAAGTCTAGCCCCTCTACTTCCCCTGGAATCACCACCAGAAATAATAGATAATCGAACAAATGGGTCATCGGGTGAAGTTTTGAAAGAATAAGGCTTACTTATTCCTTCGGAGTCTTTCACTACAAAATAGTAAACGGTATTAGGCAATAAACCCTGAAGTTCGACAAAATGATTATTCATGCCCTTTGCCTCAACGATATTATCAGAAGGTTTTGACTGGGTATATTTTTCATATTTTTTACCCCTATTTTCTGTGCCATAATAAAGGATGGGATTATCCCCTGACACCTGATCCCAGCCGATGACCATCGAAGTAGCAGGATTGTCCTTCCACATCGTTCTAAACCTCACAGCTTCGGCAAAGGTCTGAGTTGAAAAAAACAACCCTAAAAAACAGAAAAATATTATTTTTGGTAAGGAAATCATCTATGCTTAGTTAATATCAATTCCCAAAATTAGAAATAAAAAAGAGATTATATAGTTTACTCATATTTTATTATACATTTGTCGGGCAAAAAGTTGTCTTTTGAAATTGAGCCGGATCCAATATGTACAATTTTGTATTGTTCACTGTATAACTATTATTTAATTTAACCTATTGTGTTTTTCACATTATTATAACAAATTCTTTTGATATGACCACCGATACGCAGTTATTTTCACTGATTGAAAAAGAAAAAGAACGCCAACGCCACGGAATTGAATTAATCGCGTCAGAAAATTTCACCAGTCAGGCAGTTATGGATGCAATGGGATCCTGCCTCACAAATAAATATGCAGAAGGCTACCCCCGCAAACGCTACTACGGAGGTTGTGAAGTGGTCGATCAGGTTGAGCAATTGGCAATTGACCGGCTTAAAGAACTTTTTGGTGCAGCTTATGCGAATGTGCAACCTCACTCCGGAGCGCAGGCCAATGCTGCTGTATTTTTAGCTGTATTAAATCCGGGAGATAGCATATTGGGGTTTGACCTCTCACATGGCGGACATTTATCTCATGGTTCCAAAGTTAATTTTTCCGGAAAAGTTTATGCCCCTCACTTCTACGGTGTTGAAAAAGAAACCGGTATCATTGATATGGATAAGGTCGAAGCAAAAGCGATTGAAGTCAAACCAAAGTTGATTATTTGTGGAGCATCTGCTTATGCACGAGACTGGGATTATAAACGATTTCGCCATATTGCAGATAAGGTCGGGGCACTTCTTTTAGCAGATATTGCCCACCCCGCTGGATTAATAGCCACGGGCTTGCTCAATAACCCCATGCCGCATTGTCACATTGTCACCTCAACAACACATAAAACGCTCCGTGGTCCAAGAGGAGGAATCATCATGATGGGCGCAAACTTCAATAATCCATGGGGGCGCAAAACAAAAAAAGGAAACCCCATAAAAATGTCTGCCATCCTAAATAGCGGTGTTTTTCCGGGCATGCAGGGGGGACCTTTGGAGCACGTAATCGCCGCCAAAGCGGTTGCATTCAGAGAAGCCCTACATCCTTCTTTCAAGGAATACGGGCAACAGGTCATTCAAAATGCCCACGTTATGGCAGAGGCGTTTTTAGAGAGAGGTTATCATATTGTATCCGGCGGCACGGACAATCACCTTATGTTGATTGATTTGCGATCTAAGGGAATTACGGGAAAAGAAGCAGAGGAAGGCTTAGTTGCAGCTGATATTACTGTCAATAAAAATATGGTTCCTTTTGACGACCAATCTCCCTTTATAACCTCCGGGATTCGATTAGGAACGGCGGCAATTACAAGTCGGGGCTTCAAAGAGGAGGATTGTTTACGCGTAGTAAATTGGGTGGACCAATTGGTACATGATATTCACAATGAAAAGCTAATCCTAAAAACGAGGCATGAAATTAATGACTTTATGCAGCAGTTTCCGCTTTACCAAAAGTAATACGAATGGCAGTTTGTAGCAGATCATCCTGATTATCAAACTCGGAAAGACCTTTGGACTTCTGGACGTTATCCAGAGCAGTGGCAAGATTAATATTATTTTGAGCTTGACAAACGACTAATTCTTTTTGATCGAGGGAGCATCCCAGATACTCCTGTTCTGTTTGTCCGGGCGTAGGGATAACGATTGCTTTTTTCCCCAATTTCGCCAAATCCATTAGGGAGGAATAACCGGGGCGGCAAATAATGATTTCGCCCTGCGCCATTGCTTCGTTTAGTGCATTAGTGCTCAAATAGGGAATGGCATTAACATTGGGGCTTATTTGCAAAGTAATTTTCCCATTGATTTTTCCCTGAACTAATAATGTTGGAATATCTAATTGTTTGAGTTGAGTAATTAATAATTGCTCCAATTTGGTTCGTTGTGGCTCAACACCGGAAAGTACAACGACCAGTCTATATTTTGATTTTCGATCCAAAAATTTCATTCTGCTTAACAGGCCAATAAAGCGCGTTTTTTTCAAATTAGTCGCTGACAATTCACCTGAAAGTCCATTCTCAATATCCGGAATCCACACCTCATCAAAAAGACGCAACCATAGCTGGTGAAAAATATTCACCCAATAAGTGAGGCTTTTATACGGGGTTAAAATTTGCAATTGGTGCCCCATAAAAATCGACGGTACAATGGATAAAAAACAGCCGTATCTATTATCAGAAATAATCCCTGAAAACCCATACTTACGATGCAGCTTTCTCAATTGGAAGTGCTCCCGGGTTATTGCCCAAATCAACCCAGGCAACTGAAAAGCAATATTAACAACCATGCTGCTGAATGGATAAATAATATTGTAACCGGCCATTTGTTCTGAAGGAATATGGGGAAATTCCTTCTGTAAAAGCTTTAAAGAGTCTCCATTCCCTGCTAAAATTACTTCAAAATTTTGCCTAAGCAATTGCTGTATTAAAGGAATGCAACGGGTAGCATGCCCCAGTCCCCAATCCAAGACAGCAACTAATATAACTTTCTTTTTATTAGGTAATACAGACATTTATTATTATTTTTGTTTACGCAACGTATTGATTTAAAACTAACATTTATTATGAAATTCAACTGGAAATTACTTTTACTTTTATCTATAATAGTCATTTTATTAGATGCCTGTCGAGCAGCAGATTGTGGCTGTCCAATGTATTGATTACAAACCACGAATGTAATCATCAATTGCACTCAGGGATATGATACCGCATATTTCCCCCTCCTCCATAACCGGTAAAAACTGTAGCTGCTCGTTTAACATTCGATCAATGGCTGTATTTAAATTATCAGTTACATAAACATAATTGCCATTTTGTTCAAAATTCCATTCCTCTTCATTGGGGTCTGCTCCATTTTCCTCTAAAAAAACGGACACTGGCATGACCAGTTTTTTGATGTTTGTTTGTTTTAAATGTTCTACTACTCTAACCTTTTTCACAGAGCCAAATGATGAAATTAAAATATAAATACCTAGAATTATCAATAGCATATTTCCATGCCAATACCCAAATGTCATTACTGCAACAGATAGGATATTGCCCACCCAAACCGTATAAATCACCGCCAGTAAATTATCCCATTTGAAGCTAAGAATAGCTTTCAAAGCCCTACCTCCATCCAAAGGCAGGGCGGGGATAAGATTGAACAGACCAATACTTAAATTAACGGTAATAAATAGAAATACAAACCAATGAAAGGGAGCTAAATTATTGACCAGTACAAGTGGATTCCGCGGGTGAATCAAAAATTCAAACATTTGATGAACCACATCCATGGGGAACAATAATAAAAAGGGGACAAACAATAATGCTAAAATAAA
The DNA here is from genome assembly GCA_964571475.1 of uncultured Saprospiraceae bacterium. GTDB lineage: Bacteria > Bacteroidota > Bacteroidia > Chitinophagales > Saprospiraceae > JALVDO01. The sequence continues at coordinate 8,212 of CAZNCI010000006.1, forward strand.
ATTGGCAATGGGTCCTGCCAATGAGATTAAAAGGTCTTTTTTGGGTGAAAGTGATTTATTTTCCAGGATTGCGACTCCTCCCATTGGCAATAAAACAATTTTTTTGGTTGTTATATTAACATATTGAGCCATTAATGCATGCCCTAATTCATGGAATATCACTATCGAAAACAGCGTAATGACGGATAGAGCATTAATTTTAAATAAAGACCAGTTAATTCCACTTTTTTGAGAATAAGCACCTAAGAACACCCAAATTACAACAAAGATAAATGACCAATGAACGCAGATGGGAATGCCTTTTACCTTTGTCAACTGGAATGTTCCTCTCATAGGTTAGTTATTTGCTTATTCAAGCTAAATTTTCAAAAAGAAAAAAGGAGTACTTGATTTTTCATCCATTTGCACTCCTTTTTTTTCAATAATTATTTAGACATACAGTTGCCCTTTCAGTACATTTCTCGAAATAACGATTAATTGAATTTCAGAGGTTCCCTCATAAATTTGGGTAATTTTAGCATCTCTCATCAACCTTTCGACATGATATTCTTTAACATAACCATAGCCTCCATGAATCTGTACAGCTTCAACGGTGTGTTTCATCGCGGCTTCAGATGCGATATACTTAGCCATTGCACTGGCAGAATTAAAATCTTTGCCTTGGTCTTTTAGCCAGGCGGCACGATAAACCATCAATTTAGCCGCTTCAATATCCGTTGCCATTTGAGCCAATTTAAAAGCAATTGCCTGATGGTGTGCAATTGGTTTGCCAAAGGCTTCCCGCTCTTTTGCGTAAGCGACAGAAAGTTCATAAGCTCCCCCTGCTATCCCCAATGCTTGCGAGGCTATCCCAATTCGACCGCCGGAAAGGGTTGCCATGGCAAATTTAAAACCAAAACCATCAGCTCCAATTCTATTTTCTTTGGGCACCTTTACGTTATTATACATGATAGTATGAGTATCTGAAGCACGGATGCCGAGTTTATCTTCCTTTGCTCCAATTTCTACCCCCTCCCACGAAGTTTCAACAATAAAGGCATTGATACCACGATGCCCCAATTCGGGATGCGTTTGAGCAATGACGAGGTGTAGTTTGGATGTTCCCCCGTTTGTAATCCAATTTTTGACTCCATTTAAGATGTAATGATCTCCTTTGTCCTCTGCGGTAGTACGCTGCTTTGTGGCATCACTTCCTGCTTCTGGCTCTGACAAGCAGAATGAGCCGATCCATTCTCCAGTCACTAATTTTGGCAGGTATTTATTTTTTTGATCTTCCGTACCGTATTTTTCAAGTCCCCAGCACACCAAAGAATTGTTAACGGACATAATGACGGAGCAGGAGCTGTCTATTTTAGAAATTTCTTCCATTGCGATAGCATAAGAAACCGTATCCATTCCTCCACCACCGTATTTAGGATCCACCATCATTCCCAAAAAGCCCATTTCTCCCATTTTTTTCACTTCTTCGGTGGGATATTTCATATTTTTATCCCTTTCGATCACTCCGGGTTTTAACTCCATTTGGGCAAAATCGCGAGCGGCATCTCTAACTGCCAATTGTTCTTCTGTTAATTCAAAATTCATGTGTATTTAGTTTTATCAGGAAGGAAGAAATAAGTTTGATCATAATCTTTCAATCCCATTGGTTCCGACCCATTATGGCAAGATAAATTTGGCATGTTTCATCTATTTACAGGGTAGTGCAAATGTAAGGAGAAAACCGTTTGAAAAAAAATTTTATTCCACCTCATGATCGTGATGTACATCCATTATCGACCTAAAAGCGACATATTTATCTTTAAATTTTTCTGTATGTTTTTTTTGAAGGGCAGGTGCTGCTAATTCATGGTAGGCTTCAAGTGTTTTTAAGTCTTTACAGTAATACTGAATTGTATATGTATAACCATCCGATTCATCCATATACAATAATTTAGACATTTGACTTTTGATAAAATAGGACGTCGCCATAACCTCCGGGATGTGCACTTCTTTCATCCATTGATACCACTCGTCGTGTTGTGCCAGATTAATTTTAATTGTTACGTTGTAAATGATCATTATTTTCTAATTATTTGCGCGCCTAATGCGTTGAGTCTTTCGTCAATTTTTTCGTATCCTCTATCTATTTGATGTACATTATGGATTAGACTTGTCCCTTTTGCGGAAAGCGCTGCGATTAATAAGGCAACTCCGGCCCGAATATCCGGAGAACTCATTTCGATCCCCCTTAACGGAAATTGATTATCCAGTCCAATAACAGTAGCTCGGTGTGGGTCGCAAAGAATGATTTGTGCTCCCATATCAATTAATTTATCCACAAAGAATAAGCGACTCTCAAACATCTTTTGATGAATCAGTACACTGCCTTTTGCCTGAATGGCTGCTACCAGTAAAATACTCATCAAATCAGGAGTAAAACCAGGCCATGGGGCATCATAGACGGTCAAAATCGAGCCATCCATGAAATTGACAATTTCGTAATGGTCTTGAGCCGGGATAAAAATATCATCCCCCTTAAACTCCATTTTTATTCCAATTTTCCTGAAGACATCAGGGATAACCCCCAGTTTAGGAATAGCGGCATTTTTGATCGTTATTTCAGAAGAGGTCATAGCCGCCAGACCGATAAAACTCCCTATTTCGATCATATCAGGCAATACGCGATGTCTCGCACCACCAAGCTTCTCGACCCCCTCAATAATTAACAAATTAGAGCCTATTCCGGAAATTTTTGCGCCCAGTTTATTGAGCAGGAGGCAAAGTTGTTGTACATAAGGTTCACAGGCAGCATTATAAATTGTCGTCTTCCCTTCAACCAATACAGCTGTTAATAAAATATTAGCCGTTCCTGTGACAGAAATTTCATCCATTAAAATATAAGCACCACCAAGATGCTCGCCATCCAAATAATAAATATTTCTTTCTTTATCCAGCTCTAATTTAGCACCTAATTTCACAAGACCATTAAAGTGGGTATCCAGCCTTCGTCTGCCGATTTTATCCCCACCGGGCTTAGGAAGAGTAGCTTTCGCAAACCGCCCCAATAAAGCACCAATTAACATAACGGAGCCTCGTATTTGAGCAGCTTTCCTCTCAAACGATTTAGACTGACAAAACTCCATATCCATATCATCCGCCTGAAAATGATAAGTATTAAGGCCTTCTTTTTTTATTTTAACGCCCAATCCTGCCAACAAATTCAGCAACATTTGAATATCCTTTATATCAGGAATATTTTCAATTGTCACTATTTCATCCGTCAATATGGTCGCACATATTACCTGAAGAGCTTCATTTTTAGCCCCTTGAGGTTTAATGAAACCTGATAATTTTTTCCCTCCAATTACTTCAAAAGTATCCGACATTGCTTCTTTGTGATGGGTGAAAAAGAAAAGAACATTACAATTTCACCGATTCCTAATAAAAGATTCAATCCACTCCCAAAAGTGGCAATTTTTACATAAAAAAGAGGAGCAAACAAATATCTACTCCTCTTTTTTAACAACTTTTACATAAAAATGTTACCATTTCTTTTTATAACCACCTTTATAGGATGATTTTTTAGATCGGTTGTCTTTGCCTTTTCCCTTTCCCTTTCCTCCGTTAGGGCTATTACTATTATTAAAACCAGAACGTTTTTTTCTGCCTTTGGGAGGAGCAACCAATAGATCCAACGCAACCGAATCAGGAATTTTAAGCGCTCCGTTAGACAAGGTTAATAAATCGCCTTTGATTATTTCATCATTGACATAATGTTCTTTACTCCATGTTTTATAGGCTAACTTCATATAAGTAGCGATAGAAATAGCAAAGGCTGCTTTTTTCTCTTCGTCTTCCATTTTAGTAGCTTTCTCTATAAGGAAGTGCACATTATTCCCATAGTGTCTAAACCGGGGTTTTGACCTTGGATAGGATATTTTTGCAGGTTTTTTTTGAGCTTCTTCTTTGGAGATTACTAATCCCTCGGGAGGAGAAACATTTAAGTCGTAATCTGCTATACGAAAAAGGTGTTTCCACAAACGCTCCTTATAGTCCTGAATATTTTTACTTTGAGGATTCATTTGCATCATTAAAACAACAATGCGCTCTGCAAATGCCTGTCTTTTTTCGTCGTCCTCTATGGTTTTAGTATAATTAATCAGGCTTTGGACGTGACGTCCATAAGCAGGAATTACTAAAATTTCTTTTTCGGAGTTATACTCCATTAATTGTCCTTCAATCATTTTGTCAATATTTTACTCTACGGTCACTGATTTCGCTAAATTTCTAGGTTGATCGACATTACACCCTCTCATTACAGCAATGTAATAAGAAAGCAACTGCAATGGAATAACGGATAACAAAGGCACTAAAGGCTCTGCGGTATCCGGAATTTCTATCACGTGATCAGCTATTTCAGAAATAGTTTTTTCCCCTTCAATTACGATGGCAATGACAACGCCTTTTCGGGCTTTTACTTCTTGAATATTACTAATTATTTTTTCGTAAGCGCTCTTATTAGTCGCGATTACAAAAACGGGCATATTTTCATCTATTAAAGCAATAGGCCCGTGTTTCATTTCAGCAGCTGGGTATCCCTCTGCGTGAATATACGATATTTCTTTTAATTTCAAAGCACCTTCCAAGGCCACGGGGAAATTATACCCCCTTCCCAGATACAATGCATTGTGTTTATCTTTTATTTCATTGGCTATATATTTGAGCTGTGCCTCATTTTTGTCCAATACTTTTTGTATTTTTTGAGGAATTACAGTCAATTCAAAAAGCAACTGACGGTAATAATCTTCAGAAATGGTATTTCTGATTTTGGCCAGCCTTAATGCCATTAAAGTCAGTAAGGTTACCTGCCCGGTAAAGGCCTTGGTTGATGCAACTCCAATTTCAGGTCCTGCGTGAATATAGGAACCGGCATCCGTCAACCTTGCGATGGATGAACCAACGACATTTACAATACCATAAGTCAATGCCCCTCTCGTTTTTGCCAGTTTCAAAGCGGAAAGGGTATCGGCCGTTTCTCCAGATTGTGAAATAGCAATCACTACATCATTTTCGGTTAAAACGGGATTTCTGTACCTCAACTCAGAAGCATACTCTACTTCGACCGGTATGCGGGCGAGTTCTTCAAATAGATACTCTCCAATCAAACCCGAGTGCCAGGAGGTACCACAGGCTGCGATGATAATTCTTTGTGCATTAGCAAATTTCCCTTCATATTGGTTAACACCTCCTAAGTGCACCCATCCTTCATCGGCATTAATACGACCTCTCATACAATCTGCTACAGTAGCGGGTTGTTGATGAATTTCTTTCATCATAAAATAATCATAGCCTCCTTTTTCAAGTTCTTCGATATTTAAATCAACCTCCTGAATAGTCGGACTTTGAATAATATTGTCAATATTTTTAATAGAAACGGGCTTTCCTGCTTCTACAACAGCGATCTCTTCTTCATTTAAATAAATCATCCTTTTGGTGTGCTCCACCAAAGGCGTTGCATCCGAAGCGAGGAAATATTCTCCCTCCCCAATTCCAATAACCAAAGGACTGTCTTTTCTCGCAGCAACTAACTTTAAGGGCTCTTCCTTATCCATTACTACGATTGCATAAGCACCCACAACTCTAGTCAATGCTTCTCTAACAGCATCCTCTATTGATAAGTTGTCCCTCGTTTGAAGTTCTTCAATTAAATGAACCAAAACTTCGGTATCGGTTTCTGATTCAAATTCATGGCCTAAGTTTTTTAAAGCTTCTTTAAGGTACTTATAATTTTCAATAATACCATTGTGCACCACTACGAGTCGGCCATTTCCCGATTTATGTGGGTGTGCATTGACATCATTTGGCTTTCCATGTGTTGCCCATCGAGTATGTCCGATTGCACTATTTCCTTTTGTATCCTGAGCTGCTGTAAAATCAAGCAAAGCACTTACTTTACCCGCTTTTTTGAAAATATTAATTCCCTTATGAAGTACAGCGACTCCCGTACTGTCATATCCTCTATATTCCAACCTTTTCAATCCATTAATTACAATAGGAAAGGCGTCTTTTTTACCTAAATATGCTACTATTCCACACATAATTTATTTTTATTTTTTTTAAAAGTATTGGGGTTTTATTAAGTGTGTTTTGTTTAAGACGATCACTTTGGATCCGTAAAATTAACTTTCAATTCCATTGGATATTGGGAATGATTTGCTCCAAATAACGCAACCCGTGTTGGTGTTTGTGCTGAATTATAGCAACCCAGGTAAATTTCATTAGGAGCTTTTCCATCTATAATATCCTGTAAGTGATTCGTAATATTAATCGTATAATAGTCAGGGTCGCCATCAACTCCTTTCCGCACTGTCCCTCCAAACTGTAAGGCGAGAGCTGATCGAGCCAAGGCAAAATCATTTATTTCAAGAAGGTCTCCATTTTCACTTCTGTATAATGCGACGACTTGCGCTACCAAAGGATTATAAAAGGGGGAATCTCCTTCTATTTCAGCAATTCTAACCTTTAATTCAGCCTTGTTTATTATTTTCCCATTTAGCTGGTCTAGATTAGGAAAAGAAACAACTGTTGACAAGCCAACCAATCCTTGAATAAAGGTCAAACTATCACCCAGCTCGGCCTGTTCTAAAAATGGTTTGACCATTGAATTGTCGTAATTATGTTTATACTGCGCGGCATGAAACCTATAATCACTAAAAGAAAATTGATACTGTCCAGCCTGCCCTTGACTATTTGAATAATAGACATAGATGCCTCCAATCGCATCACTCGCTCCTTTTGACATTTTATCAAAGGCGATAATTCCACCATTTTTGGAAGAAGAGCTAATGTGGATACCATTAAAAAAGTCCAAGAAAGTACTATCAGTGAGATAGACTAACGAATCCGCATTAATTAATTTTTGTCCAAATTCGTCACTTAATTTAAACCTAACATGGGGGAAACTAACCGTATCCGGCTCAATATCAAAATCTAAGGTATTGGAATAGTCAATTATTGATAAATTTTCGATTCGAGGAAAATATTGAAGCTGTTCTTCCAAACCTCTAAATGGGTGTAGCTGGGGCTCGAAACTAGAGTAATAGTCCTCATCGGCATCTAAGCGCATATCTAATTCATCAAAATTTAGGGTAAAATTTTCGTTTGTATAACCATAAGATTTGTTCTTATCTAATTTGAGTACTAGCACAACAGAATCCAAAAAAACATCCTTAAACTCCGGAGAGTTTGTCACTGAACCTCCACTCGTCCTAAACAAGCCAGCCTCTAAGGTAAAAGAAGTCTTTGTTGTACCATAAATTGGATCGGTCATTGTACCAACAAAAAAGGAAGAAATCGGTGAAAAGGCAAAATAAGTTCTTATCGAATCACTTTTACCGTACGAGAGTGAATCTCAAAGTCTTCAATAAATCCTGTTCCGATAAAATCTTCCTGTAGCAACTCCTGTCCTAAATCAGTTGATTCGACACAGGATGCCATAGAAGCCAGCACGAAAAAGAATAATAAATTTTTAAAATAACTCATATTTTTAATCATATTAAGTACAAAGAAAAGCCATTTAGGGACTTTCATAAGAGAACACTTATGATTTTACAATAATCAACCACCTCCGCCATACACAGAAGAAGGGAGGCACTTTTGACTTCACCTTTCACTCTATTCTACTCCGCTCAAGCAGAGGCCCTAAGGAATGAGAAATAAATAAATATTTTGTCAGCCTTGGGTATTTAAGTAATTTGACACCACTAACCTGTCACTAAGAGATTGAAAAGATACCTGGTTATTACTCTGCCTCCTCCATTAATTCTTTGTAAAAATCAAGGTATTTAGGTAAATACTCCTCTTCCTCTTCTATTTTTAGAATCGGTCCTCCAAAAGTATCAATTAACTTTTGTGTGTCAGTTGAAATTTCCTTATTACCAATAATCAATGCATCACTATTACTAAGAGCTCCCTGATTAAGGTTGACACCATTTTTATCCAGATAGGAGGATAAATCATCTTCCTCTAAATTATTAATGGCAGCTTTTGTAGCAAATGACTGATCAAAAGACTGATGAATATCACTTTCATAAAGAGAATAGATCAATTTAGAATGTTCAAAAAGAGGCTCAGAATTGTAAGTAGTTTTGATATAGAAAGGAATCAAACTAGTCATCCATCCATGACAATGGACAATATCCGGTGCCCATCCAAACTTTTTAACAATTTCAACCACACCTTTGGAGAAAAAAACCATTCGTTCAATATTATCATCAAAAGGTTTTCCATCTACTTTTTGCCCTTCCTCTTCTCCATCCACTTGTTCATTAAATAATGCCTTTCTTTTGAAGAAGTCATCATTGTCCAAAAAATAGACCTGAATCCTAGCCCCGGGCAAAGATGCAACCTTTATGATTAATGGATAATCATCATCATCCACAATAATATTCATTCCTGACAATCTCACCACCTCATGTAATCGATGTCTGCGCTCATTGATCAAACCAAATCTCGGCATCAACACCCGAATTTCCATTCCTTTTTCCTGAATGTATTGAGGAAGTTTTCTAGCAATTTCACTCAATTCATTCAATACCGTATATGGCTCCATCTCCTGAGTAACTATCAGCGCTTTCTTTTTGCTCATAATATTTTTTTTTGACACCTAATTTTTGGGATAAAAGTTTAATAATTTAATCTCTTCTTAATATACCAAAACAAGGATTATCTTTCACTAAGAGCGCAAAATTACAAAAAATAAGCGACTTTTACGCGCTTTCAAGCACCTTAGTTCAAAAAAAACTATCTTTACGCGCTCAAAAAATCAATATATTGTTATTATCCTATAAATTATTGAACATTGAGGATGATATTTTATTTTACACAGTTGAATGTAACAAATGGTTATTTTTAAAAAAGTCAAAGATCTTCAACGGTATCTAAAATCTCTTAATGCCACTCAACTCCGAGTTGGTTTCACTCCAACAATGGGAGCACTTCACAAAGGTCACATTTCTTTAATCCAACAATCAAAAGAATGCTCCACCTTATCAGTTTGTAGTATTTTCGTCAATCCTACCCAATTCAATCAAGCTTCAGATTTATCAGCTTATCCTATTACTATCGACAAAGACATTCTAATGCTCGAAAAGGTTGGTTGTGATATTTTATTTTTACCCAGTATTGATGAAATATACCCCCCGGGGCTGGAAACGAAGGTTTCTATTGAATTAGGTGGATTAGATAAGGTACTGGAGGGAAGTAAGCGCCCCGGTCATTTTCAGGGTGTTTTACAAGTGGTAAAAAGATTAATTGACATTGTACAGCCGGATGATTTATACATGGGTGAAAAAGACTTTCAACAATTGTCCATTATTAGACAGATGGTAAAATTGCTAAAGATTCCTACCAAGGTTATTGGTTGTGCAATTGTTAGAGAAAAGAGTGGTTTGGCAATGAGTTCGAGAAATACGCGTTTAAGTGTAAAAGACAAAAAAAATGCACTGGAAATATCAAAGACACTTTCCTTCATTCAAGACAACGCACTGAAACTTTCCATTGCCACACTAGAGAAAAAAGCGATTACCCGCCTGAAAAATGGCGGTCTAAAGCCGGAATACGTTCAGATTGTTGACAGTACGACACTTCAGGCAATTGATAATTTCACCCAGGTAGAAGAGGCAAGAGCACTGATTGCAGCATGGGCAGGAGAAGTTCGTTTAATTGACAATTGCGACATTATAATCAAAGAACATATAGTCTCGTCATAGAAGAAATATTCAAATGAAGAAAAAGCTAACAAATCTATTCAAGTTTATCATTTTCCTAGGGGTTGGAGTTGGCATTTTATACCTTGTTTATCAAAATCAAAATGCCGCCTATCAGGAAGATTGTCAGCTAAAAGGTGTTGATATTGCAGACTGCCAACTTATCCATAAAGTAATTGATGACTTTACGAAGGTCCACTATTTTTGGGTTGGAATGATTCTAGTCGCATTTTTAATTAGCAATGTCAGTCGCGCCATCCGATGGAAAATGTTATTAAAACCAATGGGGTACCAACCTCGATTTGTCAACGCTTTTTTTAGTATAATTTTAGCTTATTTTGCCAATCTAGGTCTTCCAAGAATAGGGGAGGTTGTACGGGCGGGTTCATTGGCAAAATACGAAAAAATACCCGTTGAAAAAGTAATGGGGACGATTGTCACCGATAGGATTATCGACGTGATAAGTATTTTAATCGTAACATTTTTAGCACTTTTTTTCGCGAAAGACGTTATATGGACTTTTTTTAGAGAAAATGCACATATTGGAGAAAAGGTTGACTCCATGAAGGTTTTAATGTTCTATTTAGTAGGGACTTTTTTGGCAATAGTCCTATTATTTGTAAGTTTCAAAAAACAAATTGTCAAAACTAAAATTTACAAAAAAATCACCCATATTATTATTGGTTTTGCGGAAGGTATAAAAAGTATTTTAAAGCTGGACAAACCCTGGTTATTCATCTTGCACAGTATCAACATCTGGACGATGTACTTTTTGATGACCTATTTTGGCTTTTTGACTTTTGGTCCAACGGCTGGTTTGCCAATGGTTGCAGCACTGGTTGTTTTTGTTTTTGGAAGTTGGGGGATTGTTATTCCATCTCCGGGAGGAATGGGAACTTACCACTTTTTAGTTGGTTTGGCACTTGGGATATATGGTATTAATCAGGCAGACGGTTTTTCCTGGGCCAATATCGTTTTCTTTTCCATTCAATTAGGGTGTAATATTTCAATTGGCATACTGGCCCTTCTGGCACTGCCTGTCATCAATAGCAATTACGCGCCGGCAAATAATTTAAAAAATGAGCTTAACTAGCATAGAACATAAAATTTTCACTTGGGAAAAATTGGCGATTCAATGCCGGGCATGGCAATCAAAGGGAGAAAAAATTGTCTTCACCAATGGTTGTTTTGATATTTTACACTTCGGTCATTTACACTATTTGGCTGCAGCCAAAAAGTTAGGCAATCGCCTGGTCATTGGAATGAACGCCGGGAGCTCTGTTGCCAGACTAAAGGGGCAACACCGTCCTATTCAGGATGAGAAAACCCGAACATTCATGATCGCTTCTTTACAATACGTAGATGCGGTTACTATCTTTGAAGAAGACACCCCTCTTGCTCTTATCAAAACTATTCAACCAGACATTTTAGTAAAAGGAGGTGACTGGTCGATTGAAAATATAGTCGGCGCCGAATTTGTCCTCAAAAGAGGAGGTCAGGTAAAAAGCCTTCCTTTCATTGAAGGCTACTCGACAACAGCTATTGAAACAAAAATAAAAGAAAGCTAAAATACAACCAACAAAGGAGTGCGTCTAAAACAATTTTGTCCTGCATTTCACTACTTGAAGATGAGAAAAAAGGGCTTTTATAGGTCGCTTAATTTATTTTTCACTTTTTTTATTTTTCCTAATTGCTCCTTGATTGCATCCATGATTTTTTCCTGATCTTTTTCGTTCTCTTTAAGGCGTTCCTGTGCTCTTTCAATTTCTTTTTGATATTTCTTTTCAGCACTAATCAATTTTTTCTTTTGCGACTCTAACTTCTTTAATGCAGCCTCTTCATCTTCCAATTCCAGACGGAGGTTTTCCTGTGCAACCTCAAGGGCGTACCTTAAAAGAATTTTTTCAACTTCCCTGTCTCCTGAATTTTCAGCTGAAGCAAATGCAGAGCCCTGATCCACCCATAAAGTCAAAAGAGCATCATTCCCATTTTCATTTACCTTAGCATAAAAGGTAACCCCATGCCCTTCATCCAATGTGCGATTTTTAACGCCTTCAGATACATATTCCTTTGCTTTCCTATTCCATTTAGTTTTAGCCCCATAGAAATCTTTGACATAATTTTTCCAAACAGTGGTTGCAATTTTGCCATCCGTATCCGGCAATTCAATGGTAAATGACATTCGATAGCCCAGACTCATTTCTTTCATTCCATCATCAATTTGCCCATTCAAAAAAAAGGCAGAAGTAAGCATTAACAACGTCAGGCTGAATATTGTTTTATTAATCATCATTTTACTTTTTTAGTGTATTTTATTTTTCGATAAAGTATTGTTATATACCAAACCCTCTCTCTCTTTAAGACACTTTTTCGCTTTATTAGTCACAATTATTAAGGAACAACTATTTTCAAAACTTTAGGCATAAGACTAATTGAGACAGGGCTTTCCCCTAAGTATTCCCCATCAGCTTCAATTGAAATCGGGTGATTATTCCAACTTTCTACCTGAACAAAGTCAGCCAAATACCCATTAATTTTTTTATGCTTTAAAATAGATTCATTATAGAATCTCCAGGTGTTAAGAATCACGCCTAACCTACTAATATTTCCAGCAAGCGTAACCGCAAATTTATCTCCAAATGGGTCTGCATGAGGGACTAAACTCATACCTCCACCCGAGTATTTGCAAAGACCGATATTTATGGTATAGAATCGATTTGAGTATTCCACTCCATCTATGACCACCTTTGCTTTTTGCTTTTTATATTTAAATAAACACTTTAGTATCATCATCAGATAAATACTACCTGATTTTTTGATTACTTTTTTATTTTCCAAATACTTTACGACAAAGGCATCATAAGCCATTCCGGCTACATTGATAAAATATCTTGTTTGAAGTTGTTTGTTTTCGTAATAAGTGATTTTTCCTGCATTGTGCAAACGTGTATTTTTTTGCTGCACCATTTTCACCCAATCGTATATATCAATAGGTATATTTATGGTTTTCACCCAGTCATTTCCAGAGCCTGCCGGAAAATGGGCATGGGAAATTTCATCCGAAGCAACATCGCTTTGAGACAATATCCCATTAATTACCTCATGATTTGTTCCATCTCCACCGATAGATATAATATTCCTGGCTCCGAGACGAATGGCTTTTTTTGTTAATTCTATGGCATGTCCTTTGCTCGACGTCTTATATACATTTTCCATAGGAAGGTCTAATGCATCATAAAGTACATTTAGAATACGATTCATCGTATCCACACAAATACCTTTCCCTGCAATAGGATTTACAATTACGTGCCAGTTGTGATGCTCCACCTCTCCGATTATGGCCGTAGTATAACAATTCTTTTTGTGACCAGAGTATGACCGGTCTCATCAATTAAACTATAAAGGTATGTTCCTTTTCTCAAAAAAGACACATTCACTTTTTCGGTCAATGAACCATTGATATGATACCTTTTTGACCAAACTTCTTTTCCAATAATATTAAACATTTTCAATTTATAATTTCCATCAGGCAAATCGAAAAATTCAAATCTCACATTGACAATTGCGGGATTAGGGGTTGCATAAACACCGGATTTTGGTAAAAATGACCTTTTAGTTTCACTCAATATCCCTCCCTTAAAATCGACATTACGAGGTGTCAGCCCGGTAGAATCCATGGTCACAACTGCAATCACTTCTTTAGCTTCATTGCTATGAAAATAATACTGGGTGGTAGTCGTCATCCCAATACCTGCAGGAATTTGATCTGGCGGTAAGGAAGAAAGCAAAATATCTGTGACATCCTGCCATCCCAAAAAACTAAGCTTAGCATCCAACCTTGTATCCCTAACCTCTACTCGTTTTTCCCGCAGCACATCAAAAACACCACCTGGTACAGTTAAAGAGCCCCATCCGTCCACAACACTTTCTCTATCAAAAGCTATTCTAATGCGTAAAGAATCAGCCGTAATAGGAAGCCCCGCAAAAATATTAACGGGTAAATCTTCAGGAGAGAAGGTGTAACTAATATCGGTTGTCACATGGTTCTCGTCTTCGTAATTCAATGGTGTAATTCGTTCGGGGTAGGGCGTTGAATACCTTAAATCGAAATCAATTCCTATATTAAACTGGTCACCCCCACCGTAGCCAAGTAACTCCATTACACCGTCGTTTACCCGATAATAACCATCGCCTACTGAACCACCACTCTCAATAATCAATGTAGCGGAAGGGAATTTATCAAATGATTCCCCTGTACTGGCATCCTTTACTAATCTCTTTAACACAAAAGGAGCCTGCAAATTGGAAAAATCCCAACTATGCTGGCCGGTCTCTGGTAAAATATTAATATTAGTGGGTAAATTATCAACGGAAATAAACAAAGTATCTCCTACCTGCGGTAAAGATTCATCCGTAACGGTAATTTGCGCGTGCGTGAAGACCGAAAAAAGACTAACAATCAAAAGAGTAAAGTATAATTTATACATAGGAATTTTTTTAAATAGCTCGCTAATTTAAACTGCTTAATAGCCATTCTGATAAGCTGAGCTAAACATTATTCTTAGAAACTATTCAAAAAGTATCTTAATGAAAGCTTTAATTTGTACCAAATGTAAGACTTTTTCAATACAAATGCACATTTATGGATTAGCTTTAACGTTAGTTTAGGATTTTTAACACTTAAATTCCCTGAAGAAGTACCAATTTTGCATACTCACCATTTTGAGCCAATAGGCTGTCATGCGTTCCTCTTTCGATTATATTACCATTTCGAAGGACGATTATTTCATGTGCATTTCGAATCGTAGAAAGGCGGTGGGCAATGACAATAGATGTTCTGTTTTTCATTAAATGACCAAGAGCTTCCTGCACCAGTTGTTCTGATTCAGAATCGAGTGCAGAAGTCGCTTCATCCAGTATGAGAATATCCGGATTTTTGAGAATTGCCCGTGCAATAGTAATTCGTTGACGTTGACCTCCACTCAATTTATTGCCCCGGTCGCCGATATTAGTATCATACCCCCGATCCAACTCCATGATAAAGTCATCTGCATTTGCAATTTTAGCAGCCTGAATAACTTGTTCTCTATTGACACCTTTCAAGCCAAAAACAATATTATTATAAACCGTATCATTGAAGAGAATTGCCTCTTGGGTCACAATTCCCATTAAAGCTCTAAGGTCTTTTAATTTGTAATTTTTGATATTAATACCATCAATTAAAATTTCTCCTTTTTCGACATCGTAAAACCTGGGTAACAAATCGACTATTGTACTTTTACCTGCTCCGGAGGCCCCAACTAAGGCAATTAATTTCCCTTTTTCGACAGAGAAATTAATACCGTGCAGGACTTCAGACTCCTTTGTATTACCATAAGAAAAAGAAACATTCTTATAAACGATTTCCTTTTTCAGGGCAGAGATTGATTGTGCCTGATCTATATCTTTTATTGAATTATTTGCATCTAAAATCACCTCCACTCTTTTCAGCGCTCCCAGTCCCTTTTGAATATTATAAAAGGCTTTTGAGAAGGATTTGGCAGGGTCCAGTATATAATAAAAGGCAATAATAAAGGTCAAAAATGGGGCAGCTTTCATATTACCGGAAAAGACTAAAGAAGAGCCATACCACAATAAGGCAGCGACGGACGAAATCCCTAAAAATTCCGACATGGGCGATGCCAGATCTCTCCTCCACAACAATCGAGTCAGTACATTTTTATAGGTCGTATTATCTGCTTCAAATTTTTTGGAAATGAAATTTTCAGCATTAAACCCCTTGATAATTCTCAAACCGGAAAGTACCTCTTCCGTGGTTGAAACCAAGCCTCCCATGCGCTCCTGCACTTCACTGGAGGCTTTCTTCAGCCGCTTCCCCAATCCTCCAATAACAATTCCGGAAAAAAATATCAAGGCAAAAACGAATAAGGTTAATTCCGTACTTTGGTATAACATAAAAGCCAGAGAGCCGGCAATCACAAGAGGGGCCCGAAAAACAACTTCTAAAACATTTAATATACTCCATTCTACTTCCTGAACATCTGCGGTCATCCTAGACATGATGTCCCCTTTTTTTTGTTCCGAGAAATAAGAAATTGGAAGTTCTAATACCTTTTCAAATAGTTGTTGCCTCAGGTCTTTTATAATTCCATTCCGCACGGGAGCCATAAAAAACAGGGATAAATAACTAAAGATATTTTTCAGAAAAAAGACGAGTATGATAGAAAGACAGACATAAAGCAGGGCGCGTTCTCTACTTTCAACAATAACTAAGCTCAAATTATATTTAATAGAAAGTAGAATTGAATCAAGGTTGTAAGCAAATGCCGGCTTTTCCAGGATCAACTCTTCCTGCCCGAATAATAATTCCAAAAAAGGGATTAGGAGCGGAATACTAATTGCGGTAAAAACAGCAGTCAACACATTGGATATGATGTTGAGGATTACTTTATTTTTATAATTGCCAAGATACCCCAATAATCGCCAAAAACTTCCCATTTACATTTTTTTACGACACTTTACAGTCCTTTATTTAGCTATCATCTCCTTCAAAATCAAAATCATTCATAAAGCTTGTGTCAAAGTTTCCCGATTGAAATTTGGCATCTTTCATTAATTTTTGATGAAAAGGTATTGTTGTTTTGACTCCTTCAATAATAAACTCATCCAATGCTCTTTGCATTTTCATAATACACTCTTCACGTGTTTTTGCCCGACAAATTAGTTTGGCTATCATTGAGTCATAATTAGCCGGGATCGTATAATTGGTATAAACATGTGTATCAACCCGCACGCCATGTCCTTTGGCACTATGAAAAGAGGTAATTTTCCCCGGACTTGGTCTAAAGTCGTGATAGGGATCTTCTGCATTAATTCGGCATTCAATCGCATGCCCGTGAGGAAGGTAGTTATCACCTGTTATTAATTCACCGGCAGCA
The DNA here is from genome assembly GCA_964571475.1 of uncultured Saprospiraceae bacterium. Lineage (GTDB taxonomy): Bacteria > Bacteroidota > Bacteroidia > Chitinophagales > Saprospiraceae > JALVDO01. The sequence goes on from CAZNCI010000006.1 coordinate 24,896, forward strand.
ATTTTAATTTGTTCTTTTATTAAATCATGATCGATGACCTCTTCCGTAACGGTATGCTCTACCTGAATACGGGTATTCATTTCCATGAAGAAAAAATCCTGATGTTTATCCACCAAAAACTCTACGGTACCCAGACCTTCATATTTAATAGATTTACCGGCTTTAACGGCAGCTTCACCCATTTTTTGGCGTAATTCCGGGGACAAAAATGGAGAAGGGCTTTCTTCTACCAATTTTTGGTGTCGCCGTTGGATAGAACAATCTCTTTCCGAAAGGTGAATAACGTTACCTTTACAATCACCTGCTATTTGAAATTCAATATGCCTTGGTTCTTCCACAAATTTTTCGATATACATACCATCATTACCGAAGGCTGCCTTAGATTCCTGGCGCGCAGAATCCCAATGCTCCTGAAACGCTTCCTCTTTCCAGATGACGCGCATTCCCTTTCCGCCTCCACCAGCTGTTGCTTTAATCATAACAGGGTATCCAATCTCTTTGGCGATTTTTTTTCCTTGTTTCACATCTTTAAGTAAGCCAACGGAACCAGGGACAACAGGAACCCCGGCTTTAATCATTGTTTCTTTAGCTGTGATTTTATCCCCCATTTTTCTCATCTGTTGAGGAGTTGGTCCGATAAACTTTATGCCATACTCGGTACAAACTTCGGCAAAATCAGCATTTTCGGCCAAGAAACCATACCCCGGATGAACAGCATCTGCGTTGGTTATTTCAACCGCAGCCATTATTTTGGGGATATTCAAATAGGACTCCGCACTACTGGCAGGTCCAATACATACTGCTTCGTCCGCAAATCTCACATGAAGGCTTTCCTTATCAGCTGTAGAATAAACAGCCACTGTCTTAATGCCCATTTCCCGGCAGGTTCGTATAATTCTCAGGGCTATTTCCCCTCTATTAGCAATTAGTATCTTTTCAAACATAGTGTCAAAATTGAGTTAGTAGGTTGCAGCATTAAGCATTTGGATCGACAAGGAATAATACCTGGTCATACTCAATAGGCTGAGCATCTTCCACAAGCACTTTCACAATTTTCCCTGAAAGCTCTGATTCTATTTCGTTAAAAAGCTTCATTGCCTCAACAATACAAACAACATCCCCTTCATTAATAACATCACCTACCTTTACAAAAGGTGGCTTATCGGGAGAAGATGCACGGTAAAATGTTCCTACCATAGGGGATTTTACCTCTAAATAGTTACCATTATCGCTTTTTTCTTCAGGCGCATCAGCAGCCATAGCAGGCTGTGCAGCTACTGGCTCAGAAGCTGGGTTAACTACAGGAGGAGCAATGTTCTGATTATAGGCAGGAGCGGCAGTAACAGGCATGGTCTTCATCCCCTTAGTGCTAGTATAATGCTTGGTTCGTACCGCCATTTCAAAGTTACCATCCTTCAATTTAAATTCTGCTAACTCTAATTTATTGATTTGCTTTAAAAGCTCTTGAATTTCTTTGAATGTCATAAGATTATTGTTTTACTCTTTCTACGTATGAACTACTTGCTGTGTCAATTTTTATTTTGTCACCAATATTAACAAATAAAGGTACTCTTATTTCTGCACCAGTCTCAACCTTTGCCGGTTTTTGCGTATTGGTGGCAGTATCCCCTCTCACCCCAGGCTCTGTATAAGTCACTTCCAATACAATATATTGGGGCATTTCTAAGGTTAAAGGCGTATCGTCTTTGGCATTAAAAAGTACCTCGACATTGGCACCTTCAAGTAGCAGGAGTGGGTTGGGAATTAATTTTTCTTCAAACACAATTTGCTCATAGGTTTCATTATCCATAAAATTAAAGCCCATATCATCCGCATACAGGAATTGAAATTTTCTTCGCTCTACCCTTACATCATGGATTTTATGTCCGGCAGGAAAGGTATTGTCAATCACTCTGCCGGTCGTTAAGCTTTTTAATTTAGTACGAACAAAGGCGGCTCCTTTACCCGGTTTTACGTGTTGAAAAGAAACAACTGTGTATATTCCATTATTAAATTCGATACACAAACCATTCCTAATATCTGAAGTCGATGCCATATAATTAGTTTTATTTTATTACAAATATAGTTTATAGCCTTTAAAAATAAGGATTTCTCCTCCTCTTTTAATTAAAAACTAAAAATAGAGTGGCTAATTCCCACCCAGGGAGGCTGTTAAATAGCCCATTTAATAAATATTGAGCCCCATGTAAACCCACCACCAAATGCCGTTAATATAAGATTATCTCCCTTTTTTAACTGGTCTTCATAATCCCAAAGGCACAATGGTAAGGTTGCAGCTGTCGTATTTCCGTATTTGTGAATATTAAGCATTATCTTATCCATGGGATAGTCTGCCATTCTGCTCACCGTTTCAATAATCCTGATATTAGCCTGATGCGGCACTAACCAATCTAAGGTATCTTTATCGAGCCCGTGTTTTTTCATCATTTCAATAACAACTGAAGACATTCCTTTGACTGCAGCTTTAAAGACCGGCCTTCCATCTTGTGTTGCAAATTGTTCTCTTGCGGCTAATACATCGGGGGTAATAGGATGCCTTGATCCTCCTGCTTTTTTCAGTAAATACTTCTCGCCCACTCCGTCACTTCGCAAGATAGCGTCCTGTATTCCTAGTCCATCCTCAGTAGGTTCTAACAAAACGGCTCCTGCCCCGTCTCCAAAAATAATACAGGTAGAACGATCTTCATAATCAATAATTGAAGACATTTTGTCTGCACCAATTACAATCACCTTCTTATGGCTACCTGCTTCAATAAATTTAGCGCCGGTTGTGAGTGCGAATAAAAAGCCGGAACAGGCTGCGCTCAAATCATAAGTAAAGGCATTTTTCATACCCGTTTTATAGGCTATAATATTTGCGGTATCCGGAAAAGAAAGATCTGGCGTAACGGTAGCACAAATGACCAATTCGATATCTTCTGGCTTAGTATTAGTTTTCTCCAACAATCCTTTAACTGCTTCTATCGCCATGACAGAAGTCCCCTGAGCCTCCCCCTTCAACAGGCGTCTCTCTTTGATTCCTGTACGGGAAACAATCCACTCATCGTTGGTTTCGACCATTGTTTCCAACTCGGCGTTTGTCAGTATATAATCAGGCACATAACCATGTACTCCTGTAATAGCTGCTCTTGTCATCTTTTAAATTTTAAAAATTCGCCGCAAGGTAGGAAAAAATACTAATATGGGCACAACTGCCACTTTTAAAATTCCTCAATTAAGGATTAATCGAGATTGGGCTTCAATGATTTTTCTTGTCAGAAGCCTGACTTTTGCTTTTTTTTTGTTTGCATTATTCCGATAACCTTGGCAACTTTGTACAATAATGGTATCCTATACCATCAAGTTAATGCCTATAAAAAATAACAGTTATGAAAAATTTATCTCTGACCGAGTTCGGAAAAAAAGTAAAGATACTCAACCCTAATGAGCAGAAAAAAATCAAAGGTGGCTTCAAGGAGTATTCAAGACCATTTTCAGCCCTTCAGAATGACTGGATTGAAATTGACATCAGAAGAGAGGGACCTAATGATGGAAAGGGCATTATGACTAAATCGCCTAAATTAGGCTCTTAATGATACTGCCAGTGGGTCTCGCCAGTAATTATTGGATTCAATATGTGGGACCAAACCACGTTTTTGACCTATAAACTTCTGGCGAAATCTACCAGTATTTTTTATAAGCCTAAGGTCACACTGTTGCCTTCTGAACTAAAAACAGATGAAACACCGATTAAAACACCCCAATTTTGGTATTGGGTCCCCTTAAATGAAGCGGCGAACTCCACCCTAAACAGGTGAAAAATATTTTCAATTGCATATCCGGCTTCCCAGTAATTTTCACTACTTGGCGTACTTAGTGTATTGACGAAAATATTTTCTTTTATGCCCATTAACCAGACGTCTGGTATTTGACTAAATAAAAATTTTCGAAATTGATACTGGGCGTTTATTGATAGGTATTTATCTTTGGTACTATACTTATAATAATCTAACAGGCGAAAGCTATTAACAGGATCAAGATCAGTAATCGCCAGTTGATTGCCTTTGAAATGTTTAAAATCGGGAAACCCAAGCGACTGGTTATTAAAAAACAACCCGGCATTTACATTTAACCAAAGGCTGGTTCCTGCCCTGACATCGAATTTCTTTTTAATCCAGGCTTCAGCAAAGTCGTAATCCACCTCACTATCCAATAGGTTTTTGATTCCTTTTTTGTATCTAACCCCTATAATTGGAGAAGAGCCTTCAATTATTCTTTTATGCCCATTTTTGATATAATATTTCAACCAGGGCTTCCCCTCTATTTCTGCAGAAAAAACAACCGCTTTTTGATTAGAATTAGCATCGAGAACTACTTCATTATTAATGGGTATATTAGGGGCATAATCCCTATCGTCTCTATTCCAAAAAGTTTGAGTTGTAATATTATCAAGTGTATTCCGGTTGGCCCATTCCAATGAGCTGATGATAGTCCATTTTTCGGAATTTCTTTTAAAATTAATTTTAGCATATTTTTTTTGAAAAAGGCGAATGTAATTTCGCTCTGCCATTAGATTTTCCCAAGCATTAAGAATGCCTAAAATAGCCCCATCTTCTTTGTATTGAAATATATAATTTCCCCCTGTCAGGGAAATATTAGTTGTTATTTTTTTTACCTTTTTGACTTCAAATTCAAATTTCCCTTTAACGAAGAGTGTTTTGCGAGCGAAGGCATATCTTGGTGTAACTGAAAGTGTTTTCCTACGGTAATTAGCGACATGACTAAGGTTAAAAGTTTCCCGTAAACTATAGCCTTCCACCGGATTAAATGATAGTCCCTTGTGTATGCCTTTAGTAAAAAAAGCAGTGTTTTTTCCAATTTTAGTGTAAGACCCCGTTAGGAAATCAAAAAAGCCGATTGATTTTTCAGGCTTCGTTTTTTTCCCTGTCATTTTTTCTTTTTCCTGCTCCTTTTCATATACAAGCTGAAGGCTGTCACTAATGCGATAACCATTTTCCTCATATTTAGTCAGAGGGATTGGCCTGATTTTTGCCCAGTAACTTGAATCTTTTTTGGAAGCTAAGGAATCCACTTCAAAGGATTCTTCATAAACGATTTCTTTTGTTTCTTTGTGGTTTTTTCGCTCTTCTTTTTCGTATTTTTTGATAATTTTACGCAGGTCTTTTCTAGTCAGTTCCTTTCCGGCATTTAATTGATCCAGAGCAGAGCGCTCTTTTGATATTTTTGCCTGAGGTGTGAGGGTTATCAACTCATCCTTATTGTCAACTACGGCAAAGGAGGCATCTAAGTCGGGATTGATTTCAATTTTGTAATTACTGGAAATTGCATTGTAAATATATTCAAAAGCAAAACCAAAAAACTTACCATCTATTTTAAATTTCTGCGTAATCGGCATCCATACTTTTTTTTGTATGGGTGTATAAATTTGGTTGATGTTAATTTCTATTCCCGACATATAAGTAGTTAAATCCAAACTGTGAATACTCCACAAGTCCTCCACAATATATATATAACCTTCAAAAACCTTCTCACCCCGACTCCTTGGCGTAACTTTTATTTTATTCACTCCGTGATCCCGATCAATAAAATATCCTTCTAAATTAAATTTGTAATAAGCAAATGCCCTTTTTGACAAGGGTGACACCATATCACCCGCTACTTTATCAGCATAAAAACTTGCTTTTATAAACTGCATGGGACTGGTGCCATTGCCATTGCCCTTTTCGTAAATCGAAATTACTTTTTGGTGATATTTATTGGGTCGCTCATAGGTGATTTCTGAAACCGACTCGGAGGTAAAGGCCGTGGTGGAGTCAATCCCTTCTTCTTCAATCATTTTACGCAATAGACGGGGGGACTTTTTCAACCTTCCAGAGCCTTTGACATAAACGGTTGTCGTATATTTATCCACTTGTAAGCGATGATAATTTGCTTTGGCGATTGCCTTTCTCATAATTGCATTTGCCATCTCTTTGTCCGAACCGCTTACTTCTAACTGAGGAAGGCGATATGATTGTTCCCGTAGGGTAATATCGAGTTTTAATCGACCATCACTTGGAATGGTTACTGTTTTGCTTAATGCCTCATAACCCAAAAATTGAAAAACAACCTCTTGCTCTCCATCCGGTAATAATATAAGGTAATACCCCTCTACATTTGTAACGGCTCCTTGTCCAGTACCAGGAATAAAGACAGTTGCACCAATTAGAGGCGTTCCAGATTCATCATAAATAAAACCTTCCAAACTGGAAGCGAACATTGGAGATGAAAAAAGAAAAGCAAGCAGTAATAAAGTGAAATTTCTCATTTAATCTATTTTTATATGTTTGATAATGACCGAATTAAAACGTCAAAAGTTGCGCATATTATGCCGTTTTTTTCAAGAAACAAAAGAAATAAGTAGGCAAGAAACCATAATATCTAAGAAAAAAAGCATTTTTTTGCAATTTATAGACAAAAGTAATTGAATCCAGGATGAAATAATATCGTCTAATAAATGGTTTCTAATAGAGCCTGAGGCTCTAAATAAGGCAATTAAAAATAATATGATTGTATCAGCGATTGTTGCAGTAGCAAAGAACAATGTCATTGGGCGCAATGATGACATCCCCTGGCGTTTATCATCTGATTTGAAATATTTTAAAAAAACAACGATTAATCACCACATTATATCCGGCAGAAATAATTTTCTTTCCATCGGGAGGCCTTTACCCAAACGCACAAATATTATTATTACAAGGGATCCGTTTTATGTTGTCACCGATTGTTTGATAGCGCACTCTGTAGAAGAAGCGCTCCAAATCGCCTATCAAAATGGGGAAGAAGAGGTCTTTATTATTGGCGGGGGAAAAATATACGAACTGAGTGAATCTTATTGGGACAAACTTTACCTAACGGAAGTTCATGCGAAAGTAGAAGGTGACACTTTTTTTCCAAAAATCAATATGGACAATTGGGAATTACTTTCTGAAGAGGCCCATTTGGCGGATGAAAAAAATGAATTTAATTATACCTTCAAAGTTTATCAACGAATAAAACAGGAGGAAGAGAAAAAATAAAAATTAAACATACGATGAATAAATTGACAAATCTTATCATCCTGCTTGGGTGTGCAATCTGTATTTTACCTTCCTGTCAGTTAGACAGTCTTTCTGATGTCAAATACGAGCCGGAATTTGCTTTTCCATTAGCCCAGGTTTCCTTTACAATGGAAGACGCATTGTCGCAGTTCAGGGACAATTCTGTTTTAACGGTTGATGCCGATGGGTTGATTCGCTTTAAATATGTAGGGGATGTATTAACCAAGACGACAGAAGATGTTTTTGCGAGTATCAATGATGCGTTGGGGCAAGATATTCCCGTGGCGCTTGTAACGGATACGACTGCATTGCCAGCAGCTTTTCCCGATGGACTTAATGTTGAGCGGATGGATTTAAAAAAGGGTACCTTTTATTATATACTTCAGAGTAAACATCCCTTTCCAGTACACGCTGAAATAAAGGCATTAAGTATGGTCAAAGATGGCATTCCTCTTACGTATAATGTTGATATTCCTGCTTATGTATCGGGTGATGCGATTACCTCGACAAATTTATTGTTCCCAACAGATTTAAAGGGCTATTCAATCATTCCAAATGATGCCGGAGAGATTGTCATTACAAGGACAATTACAGACTCCAATGGAGATATTGTAAATTTAGACTTACAGGCAGTTGTGCTTCAAAATCTGGAATACTCTTATGCTGATGGTTATTTAGGTAACTACGGCTATGATCAGGATCGAGACACCATTAAAATCGATTTTTTTGATAGTTGGATCCAGGGTAATATTTACTTTGAAGACCCAACCATCACTATTTTATTTGAAAATTCATTTGGCATTCCTACACGCTCGGTTATTAATACCTTTGATATAATAACTGTTAACGGGGATGTTTTACCATTGGAAAGTGAGTTTATTTCCAATGGAATAGATTTCCCCTATCCGGCATTTAATGAAATTGGAGAAGTGAAAAAAACTTCTTTTGTTTTCAACAAAGATAATTCTAATATTGCGGAAATTTTAGGAGCAGGACCAGTCGCACTTGATTATGATGTTGATGCATTGACCAACCCGGATAACGACACTAGCATTACCGGTTTTGTCACTGATAGTAGTTATTACAAAGTACAGGTGCAGGTTGATTTACCGTTATATGGGAAAGCGCTTAATTTTTTGGCAGAAGACACCTTTGATATTAATGTCCAATCTTTTGAAAAAGCTCTTGAAGGAGAATTAAAGATAATCACACAAAATAGCATTCCACTTGGTGCTTTAATGCAAGGCTACTTTATTGACGAATCGGGAGTCAAGCTAGACTCCCTGTTCACCGAAACAAGTGAAATCATAGCACCAGCTAGTGTTGATGCCAATGGTTTCTCTAAAGAATCCAAGAGTGCCGTTAACTACGTAAGCCTGTCAAAAAGTAAATTAGAGGCGATAAAAAATGCTAAACAATTAATTATCACGGCGGCATTTTCGACAACTGCTGATGGTTCTATTCCTGTAAAAATCACTAATAACCAAGAGCTGGCTATCCGAATGGGTATGCGTGTGACAATTCAAAAATAAAACACCATGCAAAAAATAATTTTAATCTTATCAATTTCGCTTATTGCGAATTTTTCCTTTGCACAACAGGAGTTTGGAACTCATTTTTTGAATGGAACATGGCAGGGTAATATGACCAATCCGTCCATGCTACCTACCAATAAAGTGACCATTTCTTTACCTGGCTTTTATACTAATTTAGGTATTTCTAATATTACGTATAATGATATTTTTGATTCCAATGGGGCTGCCGATATCAATAATGTCATTTCAAAACTTGAGGCATCTAACTACTTTAAGTCCAATTTGGCATTACAAACCTTTGGCATAGGTATTAGAAGCAAACGTTTCTTCTTTTCATTTAATCATGAAATTAGATCCAATAATAGCATTACTTATCCTAAGGAGTTATTACAATTAGCATGGCAGGGCAATGCACAATTTATTGGAAAACAAATTTCATTTGCCCCTACTTTTCAATTTTCCACCTGGCATCAAATAGGGATTGGTATTGGGTTTCAAATCAATGATAAAATCACCATTGGTGCTAAAATAAAAAAATTAAGTGGCATTATTGATGTGTCCAGTTCAGATGATAGCTTTTTGCACCTAACCACTAGTGGAGATATATATCAGCTTCTTCTCGATGCTAACTATACCGTACAAACATCAGGAGGGCTCGACTTTAATGATTTTACTGATTTTTCATTTAGCCCCACGGGCATTGATATTGGTTCAATTAATCAGTTATTCAACCAAAATTCAGGTGTGGCATTGGATTTAGGGGCCACTATTTCTTTAGGCAAACTTTCTTTAAGCGCAAGTGCATTGGACCTGGGGAGTATTCATTGGAAAAAAAATGCAAAGCAATATAGTATTCAGGGGTCTTATGAATTTGAAGGAATTACTTATACTCAAAATATTTTTGAAGACTCTACTCAATTTACTTCTATTGTAGATACCATACAAACTATTTTCCAACCAACTACAGAAAATAACTCCTACCGCACAGCTCTGCCTCGTCAATTTTATTTGAGTGGCAATTATTCTCTGACAGAAAATCTAAAAGTAGGAGCCTTATTTTATGTTGAAAATAATATTAATGACCTATACCCTGCCTTCACCTTAGCCGCTAATTACAGTTTGAGTTCGCTGCTAAAAGTAGGAGCAGCCTATACAATGAAAAAGGGATCTTTAGATAATTTAGGCCTAAATGCTGTTATTAAACTGGGACCAATTCAGTTGGTTGCAGCTACGGATAAT
>CAZNCI010000007.1:0-31535 GCA_964571475.1 uncultured Saprospiraceae bacterium
GACAGGGCTTATGATAGATTTGTTGGGTAGTGCTTTGGTATTTTGCTTTTCTTTTGCCACTGGGTTTGGCAAAAGAAATTTCATTTTCAGCATAAAAATTGACCGTTCTGAGATTTTGAAATGCATGGTAAAAACTTTTATCTTCTAAGACGTATCTGATAAAATCTTTCACTTCAAAGCCATTTCTATTAGCGGTGACGATGAAAGAGTCGAGTACAATAATTGCTGCTATTTTATCAATATCTATGGCGGTTGAATCCTGCGCTTTCAGCAATGGAATTGTATTTCCAATAAAAATTAAAAATAAGGCAAAAACTACCTTGAAATTTACGATCATCATGTATTGTTTTTCTACATTTGTGCTGAAAATGAGTTTTTACTCAACGAAGTTATTCAACTTAAAAAAATAAAACAAGAAAATATGCAAAATATTGCTGTAGTAGGTGCAGGAACCATGGGGAATGGAATTGCTCATGTTTTTGCGATGAAAGGGTTTAGGGTGAATCTGATTGACATCTCGGAGGATGCATTGAAAAAAGCATTGATGACAATCGAAAAAAATCTGGATCGAATGTTGGCAAAGGAAAAAATATCTGCAACAGACAAATCCAATACTTTAGCCAATATTACGACTTATACAGAAATGAAAAAAGGCGTTGCCAATGCGGAATTAGTGGTTGAGGCTGCTACGGAGAATAAAGCGATAAAATTGAAAATTTTTGAGCAAATGGCTAATTGGGCGCCAGATTCTGCCATACTTGCTACCAATACTTCTTCTATATCTATCACAGAAATTGCTGCGGTGACTGCTAATCCGCAACAAGTAATCGGGATGCATTTCATGAATCCAGTTCCCGTGATGAAGCTGGTGGAGATTATTCGGGGTTATTCTACCAGTGATGAGGTGACGGAGCAGGTGATGGAGTTGTCCAAAATACTGGGTAAAACGCCTGTAGAGGTAAACGATTATCCCGGTTTTGTCGCCAATCGAATTTTGATGCCCATGATTAATGAGGCGATTTATACTTTATTTGAAGGAGTGGCTGGTGTTGCGGAAATTGACACCGTTATGAAGTTGGGGATGGCACACCCTATGGGCCCACTTCAATTAGCAGATTTTATTGGATTGGATGTTTGTTTGGCTATATTAAATGTGCTTTACGATGGATTTGGTAATCCAAAATATGCTCCTTGTCCATTATTGGTGAATATGGTTATGGCAGGTAAATTAGGTCGAAAATCCAAGGAAGGTTTTTATAATTATGAGCAGGGTGGAAAAGAATGGATTGTTGCGGCTAATTTTGCGAAATAAAAAAATGTAAAATAGACCTTTGGTTTGCTAATCCAAAGGTCTATTCTCTAAAAATCGCCTTTGAATCCATCAATTTCCCGCCTTTCTTTTTTTGTTGGGCGGCCACTGCCTTTTTCTCTTCTTTCATTTTGCGCCTTGCCCACAAACCAGTCGTTGTATTTGTTTAATTCCTCCTCGGGGGTTAAGTTTTCATAGCAGGTAATGGCAATGGGAGCACCTACTCTTTTTTGAATGAGTTCTAATGATTTAAGTTGAAGATAGAATCCACCTTTATGTACTTGTATTTTTTCCCCTTTTTGTAGTAAATAAGAAGGTTTTACCGTAACGTCATTGATGCGTACTTTTCCTGATTTACAGGCATGAGTTGCAAGCGTTCTCGTTTTGAAAATGCGGATACTCCACAACCATTTATCTATTCTTACTTTTTCGGCCATTTTTTTATCATTTAGTTCTTATACCACTAGGCAGGTTTCAATGGTGGATAGGAGAGGTTTAAGGATTCCATTATCTCGACAATTTTTTTAGTCATTATATAATCTCTATACCAGCGTTTATCAACAGGGACAATTGTCCAGGGGATTGTACTATTGTCAAGTGCATACTGATAGGCCTCTCGATATTCAGCCCAAAGTTTTCTTTCTTCCCAATCATTGGCATTGTGTTTCCAGTGCTTGGTGGGGTCGTCCAACCTTTCCTGCAATTCAAGCGCCTGCTGGTCAAAAGATAAGTGGAGATAAAATTTGATAATTTGGGTATGATTGTCGTTCGCCAATAAAGTTTCAAAAGCATTGATGGCGTCCATTCTCTGTTTGACCCTTTCGGGTGTGATCCACTTATGTACCCTTTGAATGAGAATATCTTCGTAATGAGAGCGATTGAAGACCTGGATTTTGCCCTGTTCGGGAGTCACTTTATGAACCCGCCATAGAAAATCGTGGGCAAATTCCAAATCTGTCGGTTTTTTGAATGAGTAAACATTGACGCCAGCCGGATGGCAGTATTTAAAAACATTCACCGTCGCCCCATCTTTTCCACTCCCGTCCATGCCTTGCATGATGACCAATAGGTTGTATTTGCCCTGTGCGTACATTATTTGCTGAAGCTCGCCAATTCGCCTGGCATATTTTTTTGTGAGTGCCTTTATTTCCGACTTATTAGCATCGGCTGGCGGGATGGTGGGTATTTGACTTAGATTCATTTTTTCAGTATTGGAAACTATTTAAAAAGCAGGTAATTGAATGAGTGATTTTTGAATTCTTTAGCGGTGCGGTTTCATTTGCAAATATAGACTAAAACGGACAAATTACTGATAAAAGGTCAAAAAAAGACTGGCTTTCAAAGTAATTTTATCATGATTTTTATCTGTCTATTGCCAGACAAGTCCAAAATAAAAAAATATCCCTCGAAAGTTTTTCAAATATTAATGCGGACAGTCGATAACAGGAAATCGAGTCATTATGATATTTGTTGGCTTAAATTGCAATAGGCATCAAGCGCTACCGATAGGCATTTCATTGCTTTTTCCAGATCGGAAGGATTAAGGACATAGGCGATTCTTACCTGGTTGTGTCCCAATCCTTTGGTTGCATAGAATCCCTGACCGGGGGAGATCATCAGCGTCGCGCCATTGTATTCGAAATCTTCTAATAGCCATTTGCAAAAATGTTCTGCATCTTCGATGGGTAATTGAGCAAAGCAATAAAATGCACCACCCGGTAAATAGGAGGTGACCCCTTTCATTTTTTGCAGGGCATTGAAGACGACATTTCTTCGTATTTTATATTCATTGGTGACGGTATTGATGTAACTCGGTGGAGTGTCAATGAGGGCTTCTGAATATCGTTGTCCCAACCCGGGAGGGCTTAATCGCAATTTGGCGTATTTGTCGATGGCAGCGATAACGTTTTTGTTTTTGGAGATGACGGCTCCAATTCTGGCACCGCAAGAGCTATACCTTTTAGAAACAGAGTCAATAATAATGACATTGTCATTGTATTCTTCGGACTCAAGTGGGGAGTAAAATTCTTGACCATCAAAGCAAAATTCGCGATAAACCTCGTCGATAATCAGGAAAAGTCCTTTTTCTTTAGCCAGTTGAGCCAGTGCTTTCAATGTTTTTTTATGGTATAAAGCACCGGTAGGATTGTTTGGGTTGGAAATAAGAATGCCCTTCGTTTTTTCGGATATTTTTTCTTGAAATGCCTGAATAGCCGGCAAGGTGAAACCATCTTCAATATGACAGCTAATAGGGCTAATTTCTACATCAGCAATGTAGGCGAAACCGTTATAATTCGCATAGAAAGGTTCGGGAATAATAACTTCATCTCCACTATCAAAACAGGTGAAAAGGATTAACTGTAAAGCTTCGGATGCACCTGTTGTGATTTGGATATCTCCGGGTGACAAATGGAGCACGCCAAAGGAATTAAAATAAGAGACCATTTTCTTACGGTAGGATAAATACCCATTGGAGGGGCTATATTCCAGTATTTTTGGCATATTTTGTTGCATGGTCAAAATGGCAGATTCAGGAGATGAGATGTCCGGCTGACCAATATTGAGGTGGTAAATGTGTTTCCCCTTTGCTTTAGCCTGATTGGCAATGGGAATTAATTTACGAAAGGGAGAAAGCGGAATGTGGTGCGTTCTTTTTGCAGTTTGTGGCATTTTTGCGCAAATATAAAAAATCCCCAATCATTACCAAAGTAATAATTGAGGATCTACTTGATGATAAGTAAGTTTAATTATATTCGCATAATTCGGCCTTCGTTTTATCGAATTATGAAAAAATCATCTCATTGACAGTTTAATTATTTTGGTGCATTTCCACCATCTAAGAAATCCTGATATTCTGTCAATTCAGACCAACTGCCAGCGGCAGCTAAACCAGCCTGCTTGGGCCATGTTCCAGGATTAGCCAATTTGAAGCGATCACCGGCTGCATTTAAAATCTCCTGTAATTTATCTACATCAGCTGCAGCCAAATCAGACCAGGTGTTGATTCCTGCATCTTTTAAAAGACCTTCAATTTTTGGACCAATACCTTCTACGATTTTTAAGTCGTTGGGATTGTTGGAGAATCCAAGTTTCTTAGCCAATAATTTTTCAACTTTAGAAGGACTTCCAAAGTCGCCTTTATTTTCTCGACCACCATCGAGGAACTTCTGGAATTCAATAAGTTCATCCCATTTTCCATCGGCGGCAAGTTTTGCCTGCTGTGCCCATGATTTAGGGTCGTGAATTCGATACCTGGGTCCTGCTGCATCCAAGATGCCTTTTAACCTGTCGTAGCTTGCATTTCCAAAGTCAGCCCAGGTGTTGATACCATCTGCCTTGAGTAAGCCTTCAATTTTAGGTCCGACGCCTTCGACAATTTGAAGGTTATCTTCACCTAATATTGTCGCATAATTGGTTTCAGAGCCACCGCCGGCAGTACCAACAGGAATGGGGACGATGCTATCTTTACATTCTTTAAGTGCAGCCTCAAGTGCTAACTTATCTTTAGAAAGTTCATCATACTGGTATTTTAGACTGATGTAATCTTTCTCTTTTGCTGCAAATTTTGTATTCAGCGCATCAATTTCAGCTGTGTTAGTTGCAGCCATCGGAGCAGCGACAACTTCTTCTTTTTTGCTGCTGGAAAATAGTCTGCACAACAAACATCCAAGCAGGAAAGCTCCTAAGGAAGCTAGCCACCACCATGGACAACCAAAAAAACTTTGGAAATCTAAAAGGATAATATTTATATACATGATTTATATTTATTTAGTGTTGATTAATTTATTATTTCAAAATTTCTACGACTACCCGTCTATTTTCGTGTCGCCCTGCGTCTGTATCATTGGATGCTTTTGGCTCAGAAGATCCTTTATAGTCGATCTTAATCTGGCTGGATTTAACACCTTTTGATGTAAGAATATGCTGGATTTTTTCTGCTCGTTTTCTGCTTAACCGCATATTGTAGTGGTCTTTACCTTTATTGTCGGTATGTCCTGTAAGTTTTACAGATCCACCAGTTTCTATCAGGCGTTTGGCCAGCTTAGAGAGATAATCATCTACTTCTGCATCAACATCCTTTTTGGTAGAATTGAAAGGGAACCGAATGATAGCACGATCTTTTAATTCTTCAAGAGCCGGCGCTTCGACTTTATTAGCGATCCATTTAAAAGAAGCAGATTCAAAATATCCTTTTATAGGATCGGTTCCATTCCTTTTTTGAGAACTTAACCGAATTCTATCCGCCGGGATATCGGGAACATACAATTTTTTCAAGGCAGCAGCACGGGCAAGACCCATATTGGCAAAACCTTCGGGAGCAGTTTCTCCCTCATAATAAATTCCGGTGATTTCGAAAATTTCATCATCCTTCATTGAACTAATGTGGCCTCTTCTTAAATCATCAAAGCCATCGTTTTGGAAGGCAGTTGGATCACTCCATTGGAAATCAAGCGGGAAGCGAGAAACTTCCTCTTTGATGGGTGTTTGTTCTTCTACTGAAGCAGTAGGCGCGCAACACTCCTGAAAACAACCTTTGTAAACAATAGCAGTGTAAAGAAACCAAAGCACTATCATGAGGAGTACTTTAATTGTTCTAGACATAGTTGGTTTGAATTTGTTTAAAAAATAAATAAAGAAGGGTCGTTGGACCAATCCTTCTTTATCTTTTTTTTTCAAGCCTTAAACTACGATAATATGGTATGTATTTCGTTTAAGTAGTAAGAGGATTTATTCATGAGACAGGCTAAAAAGATTTTAGGCTTGCCCAAATATAAATTATCTTTTTATAAAAACTTCAATTATTGAAAGAAAAAATGCAATTTCTGGGTATAAATCGGGATTTTAGGTGATTTTGGGGCAGTAAAATACCCAGCTTCCAGAGGAATAGAACATGGCGTAGCTTGTGAAAGAATTTAGATTTTTTTTAAACTTATTCTCTTTTTTGCAATGGTAATTGGCCCTTTGGTTGATAGGTTGAGATGGCACGGAAGGCATTTCTGGGATTATCTGTGGCAAAGACATCCACCCCTTTTTTTAGAAGATCCCAATAAACAGCATCCCCTTTTTGAGTAGCTTTTTTGTCAATATTACCCAAAGAACCAAAAATACAACTAATTTTATTGGCGTGTAAAAGATTGAAAATATCGGCTGATTTATCCTTTGTCCCAGTAAATGCAATGATATTTTTATTGGGAATACCCGCTTTTTTAAAACGGTGCCATTCATCAGTATTTCTGATATTTACGGCGATTAATATATTGGAATTTAGCTTAAAAACTTTTTTGGCATCATTTAAGTTATAGGTGATAACGATGACTTGTTTTTCCATTTTGTACTTTTCCAGCGTGTGGATGACATTGGCAAAGGAGACGCCTCTTTTAATATCAACCTGCAGAATAACACCCATTCTTTTTGCCCATTGGAGAATTTTGTTGAACAATGGGATACGATAGGAAGTTTGACGACCGAAGTCATCAATCAGGTAGGCGTCTTTTATTTCAGACCAGGTGAAGTCCGTTAATTTTCCGGAAAGTGTTGTTGTCCTATCTAAGGAAGCATCGTGTAAGAGGACTAAGGTTTTATCCTTGGTTTCAGCGACATCACACTCCAAAAATGATTGGGGAATATTAGCGTGCGTATGCTTGAAGGTCTCGAAGCAATTTTCGGGGAAGCCGTGAATAAATCTGCCTCCACGATGGGCACTTACATACTTATTATTAGATGGAGCATACTGAAAAGCCTCTATCAACGGAAGTGTTGGTGACTGACTAAATGACGTTGCTACTGCGCAGGTAATCGCATACACGATGACCATAAATTTAATACCTCTCATAGTTAATTTTTGCAAAGTAGCGTAAAGATATGGGTAAATTGCCAGAATACAAAATAAATATTCAATAATAATGCTTCTACTTTGATAATTATTTTTACTTTTGTAGGGCGGGATATTTCTTAACATAAAGTTAACATTTTATTCATAAGATGTGCCGACTATGATTTATCTTTGCGCCTGAGATTATTTTTAATTTAATTATTAACAAAAAATTGTGTTACTATGAAGAAGCTTTTTACTGCTCTCTTTTTCTTTTTGGCTATCGGGTTCACCATAGCACAGAATACAATCACCGGAACCATCGTCGATGGAGAAAGTGGAGATCCTTTAATTGGCGCATCAGTGCTTGTCAAAGGGACTTCAACCGGTACAATTACAGACTTTGATGGCAATTTCAAATTGGAGGTTGCGAACAAAGGGGATTATGTTTTGATATTTTCTTACACAGGCTACAGCGATATGATGAAAGATGTTACTGTGTCTGGTAATGCTGACTTAGGTAAGGTAGGTTTGGATTTTGCTGCTGTTGGTTTAAAAGAGGTGGAAGTACTGGCCTCTGTTGCTATTGACAGAAAGACGCCTGTGGCGGTGACGACTCTTAAAGGTGAAGAGATCGAGGAGTTGATTGGTAATCAAGAGTATGTTGAGGTATTGCGTCAGGCGCCATCTGTTTATGTTACTAAAGCAGGTGGTGGATTTGGTGATTCACGTATTAATGTTCGTGGATTTGACCAAAGAAATACAGCCGTTATGATTAATGGAGTACCCGTCAATGACATGGAGAATGGATGGGTATATTGGTCAAACTGGGCCGGGTTATCTGATGTTACGAGCCGAATGGATTATCAAAGAGGGTTAGGAGCTTCAAAATTAGTTGTTCCTTCTGTTGGTGGATCTATCAATATTGTCACCAACGCTGCCGACTTTAAAAAAGGTGGTGTCGTTTCGACATCTATCGGAAATGATGGATACCAAAAGTACGGACTTTCTTATTCAACAGGATTGAGCGAGAAGGGATTGGCTTTTACTTTCCAGGGGACACATACTCGTGGAGACGGTTATGTAGAAGGAACTAAGTTTAGAGCTTGGTCTTATTTCCTTTCTTTAACAAAAGAATTGAACGATAATCACTCTATTTCTTTTACTGCTTTAGGTGCACCTCAATGGCACCACCAGCGATTCATTCCTGGTCGTTTTGATGGAGTGACTCTAAGAACTTTTGATGATCCTGATAAAACAGGTGAGCCAAGAACTAATCGTGGCATCAAGTATAACTGGTTGTGGGGAATGAAGGACGGTGAGGAATTTTCTTTCAGAAGAAACTTCTACAACAAGCCCGTTGCATTTTTTAACCACTATTGGACAGTATCACCAAAGACAGATGTGAGAACTTCTTTTTATGCATCATGGGGTACCGGTGGAGGAACAGGACCAAGAGGTCGTATCAATTCTCCCAATGGACGTATCTATGACGGATCTTCTAAGTTAAGAGATGATGCCGGGCACCTACTATTTGATGATATCGTGGCTTATAACCAAGGTGGATCAGCTCATGCTGCTGACTGGGGTGTAAAAGAGCCGGATGCTGATGGACCTTATGCTGGTAAATACACCACTACTAGTAGTGGTAATGGATTTATCCGACGTGCCTCTATGAATAATCACTCATGGTATGGAATGTACTCTACCTTAACAACTAAGATGAATGATAATCTTTCTTTCATCGGTGGTTTGGATTTGCGGTATTATAAAGGCGAGCACTACAGAAGGGTAGAGAATTTATTAGGATTGGATGCTTATCATTCAAGAAATGATGATAACAACCCCGACCGTTATATTAACGCAGTTTCTCCTGCTGAGTTTGGTAACTTTAGAGATAAGAGCTATAAAGATGCTGATAATCCAAATGTACTGGCTTATCACAATGATGGTATTGTTGCATGGACTGGTTTATTTGCACAAATGGAATACTCAAAAGATGCCTTGTCAACATTTTTATCATTGACAGGATCAAATCAGGGATTCAAACGCGTGGATTATTTTAATTATTTAGCTTCTGATGCTGCCGGAACTTCTGATTGGCAGAACTTCTTGGGAGGAACTGTGAAAGCAGGTGCTAACTATAATATCAATGAGCAACACAATGTATTTGTGAATGGTGGATACTTCTCACGCCAGCCAATTTTTGATGATGTATTTATTAATTTCAGAAATGATGTTAACCCTGATGCAGAGAACCAAAAAGTGGTTGCTTTTGAATTGGGTTATGGATTTAGAGCAGAAGGTTTTAAATTGAAATTGAATGGATATTATACAGATTGGGGAAACCGTCAGTTTGATATTAATGATAAGAATGATGCTGATGAGGATATTAATTACCATTTTACAGGTGTGAATGAAGTACACAGTGGTGTTGAGCTAGAGCTAAACTACAGTCCTTCAAGAATGTTTGATATACGAGGCATGTTCTCCATGGGTAATTGGGTATATGGAAATGATTTTACTGCTAATGGATTTAATATTGATCAGAATAAAGAAGAAGGAACATTAACAGTATATGCTAAAGATGTAAAAGTTGGTGATGCTGCACAGACGACTGCAAGTTTAGGTTTAGTTATTAAGCCTGTAAGTGGATTAAGAATTTACAGCAATTGGAACTATGCAGCTAAATTATTCGGAAGATATGACGTAAGAGATTCTCAATTCCAATCTCCAGGTGGAGAGGTAGTTGAGTTGCCAGCGTATTCATTATTGGATGCAGGTATTTCTTACAAATTCGAATTAGCGGGACTAGATGTTACAGCCAGATTTGCAGGTAACAATATCCTGGATACAAAATATGTATCTGAAACAGCTACCAATATTAAAGACGATCCAACGACTACCGATAGAAATGAATTCTATGACAATAGAGGTGTATTTGGATTTGGTAGAACATGGAATGGTGGGTTGAAGATTAGATTCTAAATTCATTGCATTCAAAAATGTTTTTAATAAAGCAAAAGCCATTCTTCTACGAAGAGTGGCTTTTGTTTTTTTTTATGCTTATCTTTGAGCCTGGGTGGAAGTGTTCCTTTTATGGATTACTGCCGGGTTGGAATTTTGCGTGAGGTATGCGGAATGCCGGGGCGATTTTTTCGACCCGGGTACGGATGGCGCCATAGCGCCAGGAGTACGGAACCATGGAGCACGCCGACCACGCTTTTTAGCGTGGGCACGCCCTCATAATAATCATCAAAATACAAAATATTAAATTATGAAAAAAGCGCTTACTTTTATGTTTGTTTTAGTTGCATTGACCATAGGGAATGCACAGATTGTGATTACAGAAATCATGTATAATCCGCCGGAAAGTGGGGGAGATGTGAATGAGTATATAGAGTTGTATAATAATGGGGATGAGGATATTGACATGGCCGGTTATTATTTTACACAGGGGGTGAAGGATACCTTTCCCAGCTTTGTTTTTGAATCGGGAACATTTGTGCTTGTCGCAAAGGATTCTGCTGTATTAAATACCAATTTTGGTGTGTCGGCATTTCAGTGGAGTGATGGGGCATTGAGCAATGGAGGAGAGGATATTGTATTGGTGGATGCGAATGGTGCGGTACAGGATTCTGTTGATTATGACGATGGAAATGGATGGCCTTCTTCACCTGATGGTGATGGATTTTCACTTGTATTATGCGATGTGGATAGCGATAATGCTGATCCTGCGAGTTGGCAGGCGGCTTCGACTTCTACGGGTGTTATCATCAATGATAAGGAGGTGTTCGCCAATCCAGGAGCGGAATCAGCTTGTCAGAGTGCGACTCTGGTTCGGTTTATTACGAATGGGGAAGATGTCGGAGAAGATGTCGGTTCCGTTATGGTTGGGGTGGAATATCCAGCTGGAGATTTTACTGCATGGCAGGTGACGGTAGCCTTGGATGAGGAGGTTTCTACGGCGACCAACGGCATGGATTTTTCATTTGTTGATACGACATTGGAGGTGAGTGGATTTAACGAGCTGGATACGGCTTGGCTGGAGATACCGATTTTCGACGATGAGCTGGCAGAAGAGGACGAAACAATCGTATTGACAATGACGGCTACGAATATCGAAGTGAGCACGGTTTTTAATACTTATACGATTAATATTACCGATAATGACTCCTCCATTCCGACTTATGCTATTGGTGAAGTAACGACAGTTGATGATAATGGAGTGGCTGATTCATTGGATGTTGTCTGTAAGATTCAGGGGGTTGTTTACGGGGTAAATATGCGACCAAGCGGCCTTCAATTTACGATTATAGACGAGGCAAATGATGGTATTGGATTGTTTCACGGAAGTGGTGATTTGGGCTATACGGTGCAAGAGGGGGATGAAATACTTGTTCAGGGTACGATTGGTCAGTTTAGAGGCTTGACGCAGATTTCGCCGGATTCTATTTGGCTGATTTCGGAGGGTAATGCTTTGACTGATCCTGCCATTGTGACAGCATTAGATGAGTCAACGGAAAGTCAATTGGTGAAAATCGAAAATCTAGTGTTGGTGGATCCGGCAGAATGGACGAATAGCGGGAGTGGATTTAATGTGACCGTTTCAAATGGCGTGGATGAATTTGCCATGCGAATTGATGCGGATACGGATGTTTTTGGAACGGATGCTCCAACTTCTGCATTTAACCTAATAGGGATTGGAGGACAGTATGATACTTCTGAACCATTGGATGGTGGTTACCAGATTTTTCCAAGATATATCACTGATATTGATATTATAGAAGCGACGCAGGAGGTGTGGCCGGCAACTGTAGCCGTCTATCCAAATCCGACCTCTACCCAGATAAATATCCAGTCTGATGAATTATTGGATCAGGTGATTATCCGAAATTTATTGGGTATTCAAGTGGTTTATTTGCAAAAGGTACAGGGTCACCAAACCATGGACCTTGGCGATTTGCCTTCCGGTGTTTATAATCTTTCGGTTGTTATTGGAGAGCATGTATGGACGAAGAAGATTGTGAAGCGATAAGCTGTGAGTCCACTCCTAAAAGTGGTCGGATGACTTTTGGGAGTGGACTTAATAGTGTGCTGTGAAAATGAAGATGTTGACTGGTAATAAAATCCCAATTGAGGGGAGGTTTTATCCACAGGTCTGAAGCCCATGGTAATGACGAGGGACTGTTCAGAGCTGTCCATAAATTCATCACCCTGTGGATATATTATTAGAAGTGAGTCATGATCACTTTTCCAAACTGTTTTCCTTTGTTTATATACTCAAATGCCTGATTTATCTTTTCCGGATTCCAAATTGAATCGACGATTGGGATGATTTGATGTGCATTGACAAAATGGAGCATATCGGCAAATTCTCGGTCATTGCCCATGGAAGTACCTAGAATATGGAGTTGTTTCCAGAAAATCACTTGGGGGCTGAGATCAGAGATGTTTCCGCGAGTGCCGCCATAAAGTATAATTTTAGCGCTGGGAGCTGTACTTTTGACCAGTTCAGGAAAGCCTTTACCTCCTGCGCTGTCGATGACAAGATCGATACCTTTGCTTTGTTGTAAAATAGCCTTTCCGAAGTTAGGTGTTTGGTAATCATAGGCTGCTTTTGCACCGATTGAAAGGGCCTTTTCTCTTTTCTCAGGGCTACCGGAAGTAACATGAACTTCTGCTCCTGCAGCTAAAGCAAATTGGAGTGCAAATAAGGCAACCCCACCTCCAACGCCAGATATTAAGACCTTTTGTCCGGCTTGCAATTGTCCTTTGGTGAATAATGCCCGGTAGGCTGTGAGTCCGGCCAAGGGGAGGGCGGCAGACTCCGACCAGGATAAATGAGGTGGTTTTGGGTAAATTTGATTGTTTGGGATGATTACTTTTTCCGCAAAGGTACCATCTTTGGGTAAACCAAGGATGGTGAATTGTGGGTCGGGATAGTTCGGGTTATTGCCCCAGTCGAAGGCAGGGTTGATGATGACCTCTTTCCCCTCTTCCGTTAATCCTGCACCATCCGAACCCAAAATGACTGGTGGTTTAATTCCGGGGTAAAGCCCCTGTTGGATGTAGAGATCGCGGTGGTTGATCGCCGCCGCTTTGATGGTAATTAACTGGCTGTCTTCGATAGGAGAGGGGACAGGAAGCTCCCGGAGGACGAGGTCTTTGTTAATTTGTGCTAATACAATGGCCCGCATGGTGTTTTTTTTAAGGTGTTATTAAAGTGGGATATTTCCATGTTTTTTTCTAGGGCCGGTGACTTTTTTATTTTCTAACATATTAAAGGATTTGATTAATTTTCGACGGCTGTATTGGGGCTCGATTACTTCATCGATGAACCCACGTTGAGCGGCCAAATAGGGATGAGCGAATTTTTCTTTGTACTCATTTTCTTTGATTGCTAACATTCTTTCGTGATCCTGCGCTTCTTTTATTTCCTTACGGAAAATGATTTCAGAAGCTCCTTTGGCTCCCATGACGGCAATTTCGGCACTAGGCCATGCGTAATTCATATCCGCACCGATGTGTTTGGAGTTCATGACGTCGTAGGCACCGCCATAGGCCTTTCTGGTGATGAGTGTAATCCTGGGGACGGTGGCTTCGCTAAAGGCGTAAAGGAGTTTTGCCCCATTGGTAATGATGGCATTCCATTCCTGATCGGTACCGGGAAGGAAACCCGGAACATCGACCAGCGTTAATAAAGGAATATTAAAGCTGTCGCAAAAACGGACAAATCTTGCGCCTTTGGTGGAGGAATTGACGTCGAGTACACCGGCAAGGCTCAGCGGTTGATTACCAACGATGCCGATGCTTCTACCGCCAAGCCGGGCAAAACCTACGACAATGTTTTCCGCAAAATCTTTGTGAACCTCCATGAAACTATCTTTGTCTATAATGCCACTAATGACGGCACGCATATCATAAGGGTGATTGGGATTATCGGGAATGATATTAGATAGTTCTGTTCTTATTTCGGTTTGTGGACTGAAAGGGATAAGTGGGGTTTTTTCTTCACAATTCTGGGGAATATACGACAATAGTTGTTTGATTTTGTCCAGGGCGATAAGGTCATTGGCTGCTGTGAAATGGGTGACGCCGGATTTGGTTGCATGTGTCATGGCCCCTCCCAGTTCTTCGGCGGTAACCTCTTCGTTGGTCACGGTCTTTACAACTTGCGGTCCAGTCACAAACATATAGGACGAGTGCTCTACCATAATGGTAAAATCGGTCATAGCCGGCGAGTAAACGGCGCCACCGGCACAAGGCCCCATGATGGCAGATATTTGTGGAATCGCTCCGGAAGCCTGCACATTACGATAAAAAATATCGGCATATCCGCCAAGGGAGTTGACGCCTTCCTGAATACGGGCACCACCGGAGTCATTTAAGCCGATTAAGGGTATCCCATTTTGGACCGCTAAGTCCATGATTTTACATATTTTTTCGGCATGAGTTTCGGAGAGCGAGCCGCCAAATACGGTGAAGTCCTGCGAGAAGACAAAAACCTTGCGCCCATTGATTGTACCATAACCAGTGACTACTCCATCGCCCGGGTATTGTTGTTTTTGCATATCAAAATCATAGGAGCGATGAGCGACGAGGGCGTCCATTTCTTCAAAAGAACCTTCGTCGAGTAGAAAATGGATTCGCTCTCTGGCGGTCAATTTACCTTTGGCGTGTTGTTTGTCAATTCTTATTTGCCCACCACCTAATTTACTTTGGGCAATTTTATCTTGGAGTAGTTTGATTTTATCCTGCATAGTTTGATACTTATTTCTTTCGCAAAACAACGGCTTTTCCTACTGAATTAGGTAATTTACTGAATAAAAATTTATCAATCCAGATAATTAGGTCGGTTATAATGACTAGACCGGGGGCTTTTTGATCTGGGCGGATTGTTATTTTGTTGGCTTCCTTTTCGTTGAGATTAGCAGAGTTGGCCTTAAATAGTTTTTGAATCCAACCCGTCCAATACATTTCTAATAAGCCGATTAAGTATCCGCTGCTATTGTTTTCCTCTAAGATCTCAAAGCCCATTTCTTTGACTTTACGTCTGAATTCTTTAGGAGAAATCAGATAATCATGTCCGAAGGCAAAAGCGCCCTGCGAAATATGTTTATTGCCAAAAAAACTTAAAATTCTATTGATTGGATCATAAGTGAAGGGGAAATCCAGCGAAGGGTAGGTCATGAGCAGCAGTCCTCCCGGTTGTAGTACTCTTTTGATTTCTTTCATCATTTTGTAGGGTTTTCCGACGTGTTCGATGACTTCCATAGAGGTGATGAGGTCAAAAGAATTATCTTCAAATGAAAGGGCGAGTGCATCCTCTACTAAATAAGAAAGATTGCTTGTTTCGGCATTTATTTTTTTTGCGAAAGCAATATCATTTTCGTTGATGTCACAGCCGATGGTTTGCCTGGCGTAATTGGCGATCATAGGGTCGTAATCTCCTTCTCCGCAACCGAGGTTAAGTGCTTTATTCCACTTGCCGGAACTATAGTGCTCCAGCTTGGATTTGATAAATAGGTGTCGATTTCTATACGAAGGTATAAGAAGTTTTAAATTCATGGATTATTATAATTTTGCTGCTGCATTCTGGTATTGTGCTGCTCTTTGGTTGTCGCCTTGTTTTTGATAGGCGCGGGCAGCTATTTCGTAGGCGCCTTTTAGTCTGTTATTGTATTTGATCGCCTGAAGCGCGTATTTAAGGGCTTCTTCTGTTCTGTTGTTTTTTTCGTAAATAAGCGCAAGATAATAGGAGGCAAAAGAATTTTTTGGATTGACCTCCAATCCTTTTTTGAATGTTTGTTCGGACTTATCCGTTTGTCCGGTATTGAGGTAAGCCAATCCGGAATAGAGGAGCCCCATTTCATTCATGGGAGCGACTTCCAGTAGTTTTTTACCGGCATTGAGGGCTTCCTGCGCATTTCCTGAATTGGTATAAGCCTGAAGGAGTCCGAGCCATGCGAGTTCGTTATCCGGATATTTTGCCGCTTCTTTGTTGAAATATTCAATCGCTAATGGGAAATTTTTGGCCTTCATGGCTGCTTCGCCCTGGGTGGCAAATTTTTCTTCATTTTTTTCGATGGCACAGATGGGGACGGAACCGTTTGCCATGATGGTGTGAATACTTTTACTGTTGGGCCAATGTCCGCTTTTCAGGTGAGCAGACCTGAAAAATCGGGAGGGGAAGATGCCATAGTCCCAATCTTTTTTGTAGCGTTCATTGAATCTAACATAAACGACTTTTACGTGTTTTCGGTAGCTGAGAGGTAATTGGTGGCTGGTGTTAAAGTGAAAGGTCGTACCGATGATAACCGTATCTTTCATATTGTCAGAAAGGATACCCTGTTGTTCCATCCATTTGAGGGCCGGACGCACGGATACGCCCCAATAGTCGGTTTCGTAGTCACCAAATGCACCTTTTATTCCACCGCCAATGGGATTAAAGAAGATGTAGGGTTGGTGGATATTTCTAGCAATGAAGAGGGTAGGGTTAATCATTAAAACAGCTAATAAGCCGTAGGCAAATTGTTGGCCCATTTTTTTTGCGCTAAGCAAATTTTGAATTTCTATCCAAAATAAAGAAGCGATGATAACCATTGGTGGATATTCAAAAATAAGGTGGCGCCAACCATCATGCAGGCTTGAATCTTTGTAGATAACGTATAAAACGGGAAAAAGCGCAGCGAAAAAAATCAGCGTAATGCCGGTAGCTGAATATTTTTTGCTCCAGCTGGGAATAAAAAACAAGCTTCCCAATATCCCAATAATAGTGAATAAAGGAATGGTTTTGAGCATCCAAAGCGGTCCATAATACCAGGGCGTTGCATCTGACATAATATTATCTCCTTGAAATAAGACGCGTAATCTGGTTCCAATTTTTGAAAATTCAGCCAATGCTTCCAATGGGAATTTCAAGGGTGATTGTAAGGCTGCCGGCCAAAAAATGATGGCAAAAATATACCCAAGAATGGAAGCACCTAATAAATAAACGATATAAATTAAACCGGTTCTGAAATTTTTTCCAACACCTTTTATTCCATAGGTGGTCAAAAAATGAACGGCTCCAATAAATAGCGCATAAGCCGGCAATAATAGACCGCCTGCACGTACGCCGGTCGCAATGCCGACGCCTAAACCCAGCCCCAAAATGTTTTTCCATTGGGGTTTGGGCATTTTTTTTAATAATACAAAAAGGTGATAGAGCCCGATGGCAAAACCGGTAGCGAAAGGAATATCCTTGGGATTCATCATGGCATGGCCAAAAAATCTTGGGGATAAAAAGAGTAACACCAAAGTAAAGACGCCGGCTCTCCAACCTGCTATTTCCTTTGCTAATTTGCCGGTAAAAAAAATGGCAAAAAAGCCAAATAAGGCAATGAGCAGGTGCCTGATGGTGTGATAAGTGGGGTTGTAAGTTTCCAAACCCAATAAGCGATTGATACCACCGGCGAGGATTTCGAAAAAACCACCATAATAGTGCATTTTCCCTTTTTCGATATTCAGTGCGGCTTTATCCTGTCCAAAGCTAGTGTAATAGTTGATTAATTTTTCAGAATAATCGACCTGAAAAATATCATCCCCATTGATGCCATTTATCGTAGAGACATACAGCATAACCAATAAAATAAATAGAGAAATAGGTAAAAAAAGCTTTTGAAACAGCTGTTCTGTTTTAGATGGAGGACTAATGCCCGGTGTTAAATTGTCGATATGCTTAATCTTGCTCATTACTGCTTGTTTTTTTAACAGCCTGCAAGGTAATAATAATCACAGATTATTTACTTATGTTTTAGTTTTAAAATTAATATCGTACCGATGAAAAAGAAGGTAACCGAATTGGCGATGATGACGGGGATGTCCATGACCAGCCATCCATAGATAAGCCATAGGATGATGCCAATGATTAATAAAATATAAGTAGGTAGGGACAGACCGGCGGTGTCGCGTGTTTTTATTGTATGAATAGCCTGAGGGATGAATGCTGCCGTGGTACAGGTGGCAGCAATTAATCCAAGGATGGTTACTTTGTCCATGAAGAATAGTTCATTGTTTGTTGCTGAATGTAAAATTATAAAAAAAAGCGCATCCTTTTGGAAAGAACGCGCTTTTTAATGTAAGCTCAATGCCTATTTCGGCTCTCTTAACTCCATGGTCTTTTTTTGTTTAGGGGTAATCTTTTTAGGTTTCTTGGCATCCTTCATGCTTTCTCCCATTTGCTGGGAAGCGATAAAACTTGCGGTCATATCTGTTAACATATCACTACCGGCAGAAGGAACATTGGGCATTAGGATTAGATTACTATTCGTATTTTCCCCTAAGGACTGAAGCGTATCGTAATGTTGGGTAACGATGATTAAAGCGGAAGCCTCCTGCGAATTGATGCCCACTCTGTTTAAAACATCTACCGACTCTTCCAAACCTCTGGCAATTTCTCTACGCTGGTCGGCAATACCCTGTCCTTGAAGTCGTTTGCTTTCCGCTTCCGCTCTTGCTTTGGCAACGATGCGAATCCTTTCGGCTTCTCCTTCAAATTCTGCTGCCTTCTTTTCGCGTTCAGCGGCGTTGATTCGGTTCATTGCGTGTTTTACATCGTGATTGGGGTCAATATCGGTGACTAATGCTTTTACGATGGTGTAACCGTATTCCGACATGGCTTCAGATATTTCGGTTCTAATGGCACGTGCAACATCGTCTTTACGCTCGAAAACATCATCCAGTTTCATTTTGGGAACTTCCGCCCGAACGGTATCAAAAACATAGGAGTTGATTTGCTCTGAAGGGTTATCTAGTTTATAGAAGGCATCATAAACGGCATCAGCCAAAATTCTAAACTGAACGGATACTTTCATTTTTACGAAAACATTGTCTTTTGTTTTTGTCTCGACAATTACATCCAACTGTTGAATTTTCAAACTTACCTTTCCGGCAATGCGGTCAAAAACGGGTATTTTGAATTGTAGTCCGGAGTGCTTAATTGCCAAAAATTTACCAAACCGTTCTACAATAGTAGCGGTTTGTTGGCGAACAGTGAAAACCCCGGAGGCGAGAATAAAAAGTACAAAAAGGATGATAGCTAAACCTGGTACTGGCAACATACGATCAATTTTTAAATGAAAATAATATGGCAATGATATAATAAAACCTAAAAGTACAAAAAAAAATACGATGAACTCCTATAAAAATTAGAAGAAGGAAAAAAAGAATGTAAATTTGTGCGTCATTTACAGTAAATTCTAATATGGAAGATCAATACAAATACAATCAAAGGGGTGTTTCGGCTACAAAATCTGAGGTTCATGAGGCAATTAAGGGAATGGATAAGGGCTTGTATGAAAATGCTTTCTGTAAGATTTTGCCCGATGTTGTTGGGGGGGATGATTTGTATTGCAATTTGATGCATGCCGATACCGCAGGGACTAAAACCAGCCTTGCGTATCTTTATTGGAAAGAAACCGGGGATTTGGATGTGTGGAAAGGGATTGCACAGGATGCTCTGGTTATGAATCTCGATGATATGGCCTGTGTGGGCTGTGTAGATGACATAGTTATTTCATCGACCATTGGTCGAAATAAACACCTTATCACAGGAGAAGTAATTGCCACCATTATTAATGCCGCAACTAAGTTTAGAGACGATATGTCTAAATTTGGAATTGGCATTCATTTGTCTGGAGGGGAGACGGCTGATGTAGGAGATATTGTTCGGACACTTGACGTGGGTTATACCACCTTTGCCAGAATGAAACGAAGCGAGGTGATAAAAAATGAAATTAAGGAAGGAGATGTGATTGTGGGGCTGGCGTCCTATGGACAATCTACTTATGAGCAGCGTTATAATGGCGGAATGGGGAGCAATGGTTTGACCTCTGCTCGCCATGATGTTTTTGCGAAAGCATACTTAGAAAAATACCCGGAAAGCTGTGACCCGAATACTCCCAGAGCGGTACTTTACACCGGCAGTAAAAAATTAACCGATACGATAGAAGTTGATGGTGAGCAGTTGACCATTGGTCAATTGGTTTTGTCTCCAACAAGGACTTACCTTCCTGTCATAAAGGCATTATTGGAAGCTTTACCAAAGGAAATAAACGGGATGGTTCATTGTACGGGAGGAGGACAGGTCAAAGTGAAAAATTTTATTCAAAATAAAAGAATCATTAAGGATACTTTACTGCCCATTCCTCCTTTGTTTCAATTGATTCAGGAAGAATCGGGGACGGCCTGGCGGGAGATGTATCAGGTGTTTAATATGGGGCATCGTTTAGAATTGTATTTACCGGAGGCTTTCGCCAAAAAAGTGATTGCTATTTCCAAAAGCTTTCATATAGATGCACAAATAATAGGTCGGGTTGAATCATGGAAAGGAGCGTCGGTAGTGATTGAATCACCTTACGGTAAATTTGAATATTAGTGTCGGTCTAAAGGGCTTTCACTTTACGTATAAATACAAGTACTAAAACCAATCCGAAAGGGTTAAAAATTAAGTCATGAATCATAAAATAAATTTTACAGCAGTTGATCGTTTTTTGAAATATGTAACGATTGATACACAGTCTGATCCGCACTCTGAAAGCTTTCCTTCTACGGAAAAGCAGAAGGATTTGGGACGATTATTGGTTAAGGAATTATTGGAGTTGGGTATTTCAGATGCACACCTTGACCCGATGGGTTATGTGTATGCGACCCTACCTTCCAATACGGACAAAAAAGTGCCTGTCATTTGTTTTTGTTCGCACATGGATACTTCGCCTGATAGTAGTGGTAAAGATGTAAAGCCGATTATTCATAAAAATTATGACGGGAGCGATTTGGTGCTGCCTGACGATAATAATCAGGTGATTCGTTTAATTGACCACCCGGATTTGAAGGAGCAAATCGGAAACGATATTATTACGGCAAGTGGACTGACACTACTTGGTGCAGATAATAAAGCCGGGGTAGCAGAAATCATGGATGCTGTTCATTTCTTCGTTAATAACCCGGAAGTTAAGCATGGAAAGATCAGAATTTTGTTTACACCGGATGAAGAAGTAGGGCGAGGTGTGGACTATATTGATATGGAAAAATTGGGGGCAGACTTTGGTTATACTGTTGATGGTGAGGCTTTGGGCTCCATGGAAGATGAAACCTTCTCCGCCGATGGTGTGAGTATTATCGTTCATGGTGTTAGTCAACACCCCGGTTTTGCGAAAGGAAAATTAGAAAGCGCACTAAAGGCAGTTGGGGAAATTGCAGCGGCATTACCAAAGGATCGTTTGTCACCTGAAACAACTTCGGGTCGGGAAGGCTTTATTCACCCCGTCGGAATCTCCGGCACCGTCGAAAAAGCCCAACTTGATTTTATCATCAGAGATTTCGTTGATTCCAAATTGGAGGAGTATGAGACTTATTTGAAGAATATCGCTACGAGTGTTATGACGCGCTTTCCAAACTCCACCATGGAGTTTAAGGTGACGGAGCAATACCGAAACATGAAAAACATATTGGATCAGCACCCAATGGTGGCTGATTATGCCGTAAAAGCCATCGAACGGTGTGGTTTGACAGCCAAGCGTTCAAGTATTCGAGGTGGGACGGATGGATCCAGGTTATCTTTTATGGGGCTTCCTTGTCCTAATATTTTTGCAGGCGAACACGCTTTTCACTCAAAGCACGAATGGATTTCAGTTCAGGATATGTACAAAGCAGTTGAAACATTAATCAACCTGGCTTGTATTTGGGAGGAGAATGGAGAGTAAGGAATTATTTTACTAATGGTCGCAAAAAAAAGCTCACCTGCTCCCTTAAAAGGGGAGGTGGGCTTTTTTTATTTGGAAGGCTATTTAAAGTCTATCAAATAGGAAAAAACTATATATTTAAGAATTTCTTAATAATAATTAAGATTAATTAACTGATTGGTTCAAGGAATTAACCTTTCTTTAGTGACTTTAGCCGGGAAACGGCTACATCTTTGTTCTATCAAAACAAAACCATATTATTTGTCATATTCAAAATGAAATAACCATGAGAGAGATTAGAAAAATATTTGCCTATATGGTCGTAGGATTTTTAATTTTAGGAATGAGCAGTTGTGTCTCTCCTCAAAAATTAGTAGAACGTGGAGATTACGATGGAGCGATTAATGTCTCTGTCCGAAAATTAGCCGGCAAGAAAAAGAAAAAGGAGAAGTACGTATTGGCATTGGAAGATGCCTTTCGTAGAGCGACGGTCAGGGATATGCGGGAAGCCAAGAGATTGAAGCGCACCGGCCGCCCAGAGAATTGGGTAAAAGCATTGGCTATTTATAAGAAAATTAGAAGAAGACAGGAGAAGATAGAGCCCTTATTACCGGTTATTGCCAAAAATGGGGTAAAGGCTAACTTTAAATTTGTTGATGTTGCCAATTTAGAACGGGAAGCGGAGAATCAGACCATTGACTTTTATTATTCAAACGGAAAGTCACTTTTAGCTCAGGCGACTAAGAATAATGATAAAATAGCTGCTCGAACGGCTTTTAATGAGTTCTCAAAAATTCAGCAGTACGCGAATAATTATAAGGATACACGGGATTTGAAGCGAAGAGCCTATGCTTTTGGAACAACGCATATCTTATTGGATGTTAAAAACAGAGCGCCTGTTGTCTTACCGGGGCGTGTATTGAGCGAATTACGACACTTTAATGTAAAGGAGCTGGATGATCAATGGCACGAATACCACCAAAAAGCTCCTCCCGGCGTAAAAATTGATTATAAGGTCGTGATTAATATTATGGATGCTGCAGTTTCACCTGAGGTGGTGAAGGAACGGGAATATGAGGAGTCAAAGGAAATTGAAGAAGGGTTCGATTATGTATTAGACAGTCGTGGTAATGTGATGAAAGACACACTTGGGAATGATATTAAAGTGCCCAAAAAGGTCTATATCAAAGCGCGTGTTTTTGAAACCTACCAGCATAAGGAAGCTACTTTATCCATAAGAATGGATGTGTACTCCGTTTTTGACAATGATGTCTTAGAGTCCAGAGATTTCACGGCAGATGCGGTTTTTGATAATTATGCTTCTACTTATTCAGGAGATAAAAGGGCGCTGACTTCGGAGACAAAGAAAAGAATAGGGAATAGACCTGCTGCTTTTCCACCGGATGAGGTTATGTTATTAGATGCGGTCGATGATTTGAAGCCTATGATAAAAAATAAAGTTGCCAGATCGAGGACAATTTTATAAAAAAATACTTTAATTCTGATTTATATATGAAGAGCGCAATCTTACGATTGCGCTCTCTTTTTTGATTTAGAGTTCCCCTTTTATTTTCTCGAAGTGATCGGTTCCTTCAATGTCGAGATCAAGATTTTTGAGGTCGTTAAGGCTAAAGGCGCCTTCCAGACTGACAAGGACAAATTCGTTATCAGATCGGACAAGAACGATGGCATCGGTGATGATTTCCCGCTCTTCCCTTACGAGTAAATGGACATTGTCCTTTCCATCTCTAACCGTGAGCAGCGTTTCAAATTTATCATTTTTTACATCGGATAATAAATTTTTATACTCCTTTTTAGAGATGGGGTTTCCATCTTCAAAAACCAGAACCCTGAGGTGGGAAATTTTGCGAATCAGGTCTTTGGGCATATCGTCTTCATCCGAAAAAGTGGCGACCATTTTCAGAATCCAGCCCTGAATATTGACATTGACAATATTTTCGGTGTTTTTGTACTTGGCATAAAAGTTTTTAACGGCATCGGATTGACCAAAAGAAGGTATTGCGATTGCCAAAAATAATAGGATAATTAGATTTTTCATTTTTTTTATTTGTCTTGATTAATTAATTTAGCTACTTTTTCTACTTCGATTTTTCCGACGAAACTGATGAGAATGAAGTCGGAGTCGCTGCCTGTCAAGAGGAGTAATTCCGTAATCATGCCATTGCCATCTTCTTTGGCTAAAATTTCGACCATGTCCGTCTTTTTGGATCGCACCGTCATGAGTACTTCGTATTCTTTAGTGTTTATTTTAGCCTTGGCTTCATCATAATATTTGCGGGGATTGACATCTGTCGTTAAGACACGTAATTCTTTCATATCCTTGGCAACATCCGCTAATATTTGTGCCTCTTCATCCTCCATTTCGGTTAAGTCGAGCCTATTGAAAATATTGAAGAATCGGGGACTGACGTAAACGACGGTAAAGTTTTCATCATCGACGTATTTGCTGAAGTATTTTTCTATGGCATTATTTTGTGCCTGTAATCCACCTATTCCCATAAGGAAGAATAAGCAGAAAATTCCTTTTTTAATAGTCATAATATTTGATATTCAAAATTAATAAATTGGCTTTTGTCCTAATTGCCGGCGATATAGAACAAAAAATTGCCGAGTGAATTATAGGTTAAAACGACCATCTTTTTTTAGTCGTTTGAATTTCTGTCCTTGCGATATTGGCACCGGTTTTGAGGCTTTGGGATGTTTTCAGAAAGGCCATTTTAGTGATTCTTAGTGCTTCTTCTTCAGATTTTACCTCGTATTTACTCCAGTCAATAGCTGTTACCTTAGTCGGTTGCGTATTAGTTCTGTAAAGAAACCAACAACCCGCGCATAGGATGAAGATGGCTGCAATTTTACTAACGATTGTGAGCCATTTTATTCTGCTGACTTCAGGTGTGACCTGATTTTGGATATTTTTCAGGACTGTTTTTTCCAGATGCGCAGGTGCCTTTATGTTCTGTCCTTTTTTAAGAAAAAGAAAATAGGACGCATACACCTCCAAGTCGGGATCAACTTCGCCTGCATTAAAATACTGGTGGAGTCGTGCTTCCTCTTCAAGGCTGGTTTCTGCTTCAAAATAGCGGTCGAGTAACGGTATAATTTCTTTTTTAGTCATTTGTCTGAAATATTTTCATTTTTTGACGAATATTTTTTCTTGCTCTAAATAAGTGTGTTTTTACCTGATTCACCTCAATCCCAGTCGCATTGGCAATTTCTTTATAAGTCATGCCTTCAATTTCACGGCAATGGATGACAAGTTTTTGTTTTTCCGGTAATAGGTCAATTAATTTACTGACGTGCTCCAGGGTGAATTTAGCTTCTATTTGTGTTTCAAGGCGGTTGTTATCCGTTAAATCATAGACCCCATCCAGAGAGTCGGTTCGCCTGTGTTTGGATCTTCGTTTATCGATGCTCAAATTTTTGGTGAGTCTCATGCACCAGGCTTCCATATTGTTGATTTGATCCCAATGGTCTCTTTTATTCCAAATTTTAATGAGAATCTCCTGAACAACATCTTCTGCCTCTTGTCTGGTACCCGTCACACTGATCGCGAGGCGAAACAGTTTGTGTTGTAGGGGTAAAATTTTATTTTTAAAAAAGACGATTGGCATTTTTATTGTTTGATTAAAATTGATTGGTCTCGGAAGGAAGACGAACTATATTGGTAAATGTTACAAAATTGTTAAAAAATATTTTTTTTACGCAGAATGCCTGGCTATTGATGGTTATATTAAACAAAGGATTATCTTTGCCATTCAGCAATATTCTGCAGGTAAATTATATGAAAAAAATAGACAAACTCTTAATCAAAAGTTTTCTCCCACCGTTTGTAGTAACGTTTTTGATTGCTATATTTGTCTTGTTGATGCAATTTTTATGGTTGTATATCGACGATATCGCCGGAAAGGGCTTGGGCTTATTTACTATTTTTGAGTTATTGGGTTATAAAAGTGCCGGTTTGATACCCATGGCACTTCCTTTGGCTATTTTAATTTCATCTGTTTTGGTTTTGGGTAATATGGGGGAACAGTATGAATTGGCGAGCTTAAAGTCAGGTGGTGTTTCCCTGATTAGGATCATGCGTCCGATGATAATTATTGGCGCTTTTTTGGCCTATGGTTCCTATTTGAGTTCTAATTATTTGATTCCTGTTGCCAACCTGAAATTTGGCTCTCGGATGTTTGATATTCAGCAACAAAAACCAGCGTTAAATATCAACGAAGGCGAGTTTAATGATGATTTTCACGGGTTTTCCATTCGGGTGGGCGAAAAAGATAAAGATGGGCGGCACATCAGAGATATTTTGATTTATAATCATCTGGAAGCTTCCAAAGGTTTGATGAATCTAATTACGGCCAAGCACGGAGAAATGTATATGACACCCGATCAAAAGTATTTTGTTTTTGATTTATTTGATGGCAATCAATACGTAGAGGCGAAGTTGAAAAAGAGCGGGAAGGGGGTTAAAAAAAAATCTTTTCCTTTTACCCGGACAAAATTCAGGCGATGGACCAAAATGTTTGATTTAACTGAATTTATGTTAACGGAGTCCGATGCCAATATTTTTAAGCAAAATAGAAATATGCTGACGATTAAGCAGTTGAGAGAGGCTGTTGACTCTATTGATCTTTCCATTAAAAAGCGCGAAATTTCTTTGAATAATCAAATTGCCAATTATTTATCTTTTGTAAAAAAGGATAAAAGTCTTTTTCCTAAGAAGAAGACGATGGCCAGGAAAGATAAAAGTCCGATGAGTAGAGTGGATTCGGTCAAATTAGCCAAGAAAAAACTGGAGC
Organism: uncultured Saprospiraceae bacterium; assembly: GCA_964571475.1. Lineage (GTDB taxonomy): Bacteria > Bacteroidota > Bacteroidia > Chitinophagales > Saprospiraceae > JALVDO01. The sequence continues at coordinate 26,665 of CAZNCI010000007.1, forward strand.
GAATAGAGCGGAATAAAAAAATAAAGTCAAAAAGAAAGTCTTATAACCCAGCCAAAAAGAAAACGAAAAAAAAGGCTAACCCCAAATTAGCCGCTCCAAAAAACAAGCGGGCAAAAAACAAAAAACCACCGGCAAAAAAGAAAGATAAGAATCTGGCGTACCAACAGGATACCAGTCATTTATCGACGGATACTTCATTTATTCAAACTTTTGTACTAGAAACGGATAAGGGTAATATACTCAGCAAGGTGAAATCCAGTCTGAGAAGTATTCATACGACGGCGCGTAATACGGCTAAGTCTTTGGGCAGGATACGGGAAAATAAGGTGAAACATATTTTTGATTTACATACGAAATACAGCATGGCGGTTATTTGCCTGGTATTTATTTTTATAGGTGCCCCAATGGGAGCTTTGGTGAGAAAGGGAGGTTTCGGATTCCCCGTACTTTTTGCCATTTTTGCTTTTGTTTCTTATATCATGATGACGATATTCTTTAAAAAACTATCGGAGACCTTTGCTTTGAGCCCTGAGTTAGCGGCCTGGATGCCCATATATGTTATTGCGCCTTTCGGAGCATTATTGACATATATGGCCATGAAGGATTTAAAATTGCCCAAAGTGATCATCCCGGTTTGGTTAGAGGGGCTAATAAGCCAACTACGGCGTATTTTGAAATTAGAAGATTCATGACGAGAAAAAGTTTAGTTCTTGGTAAGAAGGCAAACGGGCTTGGTTTTTTTATACCAATGGTCGTTTTTATTATTTTTGGTGGTTTTTTTCTTCAAAACATAGGGAAGGGAGACCTTGTTTTGTTTTTGAATAGGTATCACACTTCTTTGTGGGATTCTTTTTTTCGTTATTTTACACTATTAGGGGAGGCAGGTGTTTATTTGATCGGCTTATTGTTTTTTTTATTTGTGGCGTATAGGAAGTCGATAAGTTTTTTGCTTTTGGGTATGATTGTTTCAGGCGTAAGTTATTTTACAAAAATATATTTTCATCATCCAAGACCCTTGCTTTTTTTTACACGCTTACATATCATAGATACAATTTCTCTTGTTCCGGGTGTGGTGTTACATGGTGGCAATAGTAGTTTTCCTTCGGGGCATACCATGTCTGCATTTGCAATTTATACTTTATTTGCCTGTTATAGTAAAAATATTGGAGTACAATTTTTGTTCTTTGTAGTGGCATTTTTTGTTGGATTTTCGAGGATGTATTTGGTGCAACACTTTTTTGAGGATGTTTATCTAGGAGCAATTATGGGAACATTTATAGGTTGGATGGTTTATCGGTTACAGGGGGTACTTTCTTTTGGTTCTGGCAAATTGAGCCGCCGGCTCTAATGTATTTATCATTGCTCTTTACTCATAATGGTCACATATTCCTGCGCCTGTTTGTATATTTCGGCCAGGTGGTCAGGGTTTAACTCAAGTATCGCAAATTCTGATTCGAACTCTTCCTTTGTGATATGGTGGATTTGATAAACCTGATTATAATACTTTTTTAAGAATGCTTCTTTTTGCTTAGGGTGTACTTTTTTAGCCGCTACTTCTGCCATGTGCAAGTCTGCGATGATGCGAACCAAGGTTTCATCGGAAAGCTTCGGGGAGGCTGGTGTTTGGGGAGAACAGCCTAAAAGTAATAAGAGTGTAAAAAAGGTAATATATAATTTTTGAATCATTGGAAGTATTGTTTTGGAAAATGAAAAGCACTTACACGTCCCTGTCCGTAATTGAAATTTTTCCACGACGAAATGGATAATTGGATGATAACGAAACTAGCTGTGGGCAAATTGTCCGTTTCAAAAGGAGGAAATTCATTGACAAAAGAGGTGAGACCGGGGTTGTGACCAGTAATCAACAGACTATTGTAATGATCGGGGCATTCGCTGATGACTTCTAAAATGGTGTCAGAATAGGCGTGGTATAACCTTTTATCCGTCCAGAAATTATCTTCCCCTAAGTCTAATTCCTTTTGAAAGAATTGGGCAGTCATCAAAGCGCGTTTGGCCGGACTTGTGATAATTAGGTCTAAATCATCAGGCATTATTTCTTTCAATTTGGAGGCCATGAATGGGCCGTCACGTAAACCTCTTTTATTCAGTGTCCGATCAAAATCAGGGCAGGTAAAGTCACCCCAGCTCGATTTAGCATGTCTTAATATGATTAATGTTTTTAAGCTCATAGTGAGGTGATTTTTGACGAAACGAATTAATTGCTGATTATCTATCAGAGTAATTCAAAAAAAAAGATGCTCTTTGACGACAAATATAATGAAAAGATATTGATGCGATATTGAAAATGACTGATTTTTTTTCGTTTATTTGTGATTGGAAAGATAATAGTTACATTGTTGAATGGATGACTTTATTGAATAAAAGATTAAATCGATGAAAGTAAATGGAAAGATGGTGTGGATAACGGGGGCTTCCTCAGGAATAGGTGAAGCATTGGCTTATGCCATGAGTGCCAAAGGTGCCAGTTTGATCCTAACCGCAAGAAATATAAAAAAATTAGAAGAAGTTAAGGTGAAGTGTGAAAAGGAGTACAAAGGGGATGGGCAGCAGCAGGTTGAAGTCTTGCCATTTGATGTAATTGAGCATGACCGGGCTGCTGAGATTGTAAAAAAGGCTATTGCTTTTGCCGGACGGGTGGATATTTTTGTCCACAATGCCGGAATTTCACAAAGAGCTACTGCCATGGATACCACTCTGGTGGTGGAGAAGCGCATTATTGATGTTAATTATTTTGGCGGGGTGGCATTAACGAAGGAATTATTGCCATATATGGTCAAACAGAAGGCTGGGCAGTTCGTCATAATGAGTAGCGTGATGGGGAAATTTGGAACGCCCTGGCGTAGTTCTTATTCGGCTTCTAAACACGCATTGCACGGCTATTACGATTCCTTAAGGGCGGAGATGAATCCGGATGAAATAACGGTGACTATTATTTGTCCCGGCTATGTCAATACCAATGTGACGCTTAACGCACTCAAGGGAGATGGGGCTAAAAATGACCAATATTCCAAGGCGTCTCAAAATGGTTATAGCCCGATGGAATTTGCCCGTAAGGCACTTAAAGCTATTGAGCAGGACAAATTTGAGGTCATTATCGCCAGAAAAGAGAAAGTTGGAATATGGGTGAAACGTTTTTTTCCAACAATATTTACTCGCCTCATTCGGAAAATGAAGTTTGAGTAAGGTTATTGACCTGGAGCTGTGATTTTGAGAAAGGTAAGAATAAATTTGAACGATAAAAATATGATGTATGAAAAAATTAATGATAATTGCTTTAATAGGTGGTTGGAGTGCTTTTGTAAATGCGCAAAATATTGATAAAATAAAAAAAACAATCGATGTTGCTTATTTATCGAATTTGTATATGTACTGTCACGAACACCCTGAATTGTCTTTCCATGAGGTGAAAACTGCGGAGCGAATGGCAGATGAGTTGGGAAAACTAGGTTTTGTAGTGACGACGAATGTGGGAGGAACAGGGGTCGTTGGGGTATTTAAAAATGGACAAGGACCGACTATTTTAGTGCGGACTGATATGGATGCTTTACCAATTGTGGAAGAGACGGGCAAGCCTTATGCCAGTACAGTGAAAACGACTAATGACCTTGGTGTCGAAGTAGGGGTGATGCACGCCTGTGGGCACGATATGCACATGACCGTTTGGGTCGGGACAGCCAAGGCACTGGTGAAATTGAAAGATGAATGGAAGGGGACATTGGTCTTTATTGGGCAACCGGCAGAAGAAAGAAGTGGCGGCTCGAATAAAATGTTGGCGGATGGACTTTACGCCAGATTCCCAAAACCGGATAAAGCGATTTCATTGCATGTTCATCCGGGGTTAAAAGCCGGTACAATAGGGTATTGTAGTGGTTATTGTATGGCGAATGTTGACATGATGGATATTACGGTACATGGGAAAGGCGGTCATGGGGCCTATCCGCATTTGGGTAAGGACCCTATTGTTTTGTCTGCCAAAATTATCATGGCTTTACAGACAATCGTTAGTAGAGAAATATCTCCACTTGAACCAGCGGTTGTTACAGTGGGGTCTATTCACGGAGGGACGAAGGGAAATGTGATTCCCGATGATGTAAAACTGGAGTTGACTTTACGGTCTTATACCGATGAGGTAAGGGATGCGCTTATCGCAAAAATTCATCGAATATGCGAGGGGGAAGCAATGGCTGCCGGCATCGCCAAAGAAGACTATCCAACGATAAATATCCGGGAGGAATACACTCCGGCTTTATACAATGACCCTGGCATGGTTAAATCATTGAATGAGACCTTTAAAAAAGCCGTTGGAGCAGAAAATGTGATAGAAATTGACCCGGTCATGGGAGGCGAAGACTTTGCCAGATACGGTCGAACGGACGATAAAATTCCCGTTTTTATGTTTCGTTTAGGCGTAGTAGAAGCATCTCAATATGAAGCTGCACAACGGGGCGAAATTAATTTACCTTCTTTGCACTCATCTAAATTGACGCCGGATCCAGTGCCTTCAATTGAGGGCGGGGTGACTGCGATGACAGCAGCAGTTATGTATTTATTGGCGCATTAAATAGTACAAATTATTACACAAGAGAAGGGGGCAAATTCAACAATTTGCCTCCTTTTTGTTTAGGTGTGACCGCCATGTGATGTACCTAATTTTGGGAGAATCCAAAATCGTTAAAAGAACTCCAAAATTGCTTCTACCGACCATTTGTTTGTAGCGGCGATCCTTGCCTCCTGAGCAGAGGTGACTGAACGATCCCTGACAGAGGAGGGGCAGTTTTGAAGTAAAAAGCTTGCCCTCCTGTTTCGGTTTAACTCCCGACCAGAGCAAATGTCGCTCATCCTTGTTCTAA
>CAZNCI010000008.1:0-31484 GCA_964571475.1 uncultured Saprospiraceae bacterium
GACAAAAAATAGACGGCGTTTAATATAGGAATAACTTAGTTCTTGAGCCACTAGCAGTGAATAGTTACAGAAAAAATAACCATCTAACACCAACCACAATTTCACGCCTCCTTATTTGAAAAATAATAAAGAGGCTCGTATTAAAGTAAATCTATTATGAAAGTATTAAAATTTGGAGGTTCATCGGTTGGTTCTCCAGAAAGGATTTTAGGTATTTTGGATATTCTAAAATCATACCATGAACGAAACGAAAAATTCACCGTTGTTTTTTCCGCTTTTGGAGGAATTACGGACCAATTAATCGAGATGGCTAAAGCTGCGGCAAAAGGAAATGAAGAAGAATATTTGGCGTTATTTGCCCAGTTTTCTGATAGAACCATAACGACCGTGAATACCATCCTTACCGGATCACACCTCACAGAATCGATAAAAACGCTTAAAGAAAATCACGAAGTATTAAAAATGTTACTGAAGGGTATTTTTTTAGTTCGTGAAATCAGTAAAAGAACCATGGATTATGTGCTTAGTTTTGGCGAGCGAAATTCAGCCTATGTCGTCCACCAGCTCTTAAATCAACATCAAATTCCTGCCGATTATTTAGATGCAAGAAGGATTCTCATAACCGACAAAAAATTTGGTGCAGCGAATGTCAACTTTGACCTAAGTTTCAAAAAAATAAAAGAACACTATCAGAACCACTCTAAAATACAAATTGTCACCGGATTTATAGCCGCAGACAAAGGAGGCTTGACAACTACCCTTGGCAGGGGTGGATCGGATTATACTGCCGCAATAATTGCAAACGGACTGGATGCCGAAGTACTTGAAATTTGGACTGATGTAGATGGCGTTTTAACAGCAGATCCACGAAAGGTTGAAAAAGCATTTACAATTAAAACATTGTCCTATTATGAAGCAATGGAAATGTCACACTTTGGAGCAAAAGTCATTTACCCTCCAACGTTACAACCCGTATTGGTTAAAAATATCCCGTTGTATATAAAAAATACTTTTAACCCATCCTTTGAAGGTACACTTATATCGAAAAATGTGGATAAAAACCATGCTGCTCCAATCAAAGGCATCTCCTCCATCAATAAGGTATCTTTATTAACGTTGCAGGGAAGTGGACTTTTTGGCGTTCCCGGAATAGCCGGCAGATTATTTAGTGAGATCGCAAGTGTTGGTATTAATATTATTTTAATCACGCAGGGTTCTTCAGAACATGCCATTACTTTTGCCGTACAACCAAGCGATTGCAAAAAGGCCAAACGTCAAATAGAAATTGCCTTTGATTATGAAATGAAAAATAAAATCGTTGATCCGGTAAAAGTCGAGGATAATTTATCCGTCATTGCTGTAATAGGCGAAAATATGCGGTACCAACCGGGTATTTCAGGGCAATTATTCAGTGCATTGGGCAATAATGGCATTAATATTTCTGCTATAGCACAGGGGTCTTCTGAACTAAATATATCCCTCATTATAGACCAAAAAGATGAAACAAAAGCATTAAACGTTTTGCATGAAGCCTTCTTTTTATCAGAAATAAAAGAAATAAATATTTTCATGGTTGGCGTTGGCTTAATCGGAAGTAGATTGTTACAACAAATAAAAAACCAGGCTTCCGCCCTATTGGAGCAGCATGCGCTTGAAATCAAGGTTATTGGCTTATCCAATAGCAAAAAGATGTATTTCAATGACAAAGGTATAAACATCAGGGATTGGGAAGCAACCTTAAACACATCTGAGACAAAGGCAAATTTAGACAAGTTTGTTGAGACTATGGGGCATTTAAATAAAAGTAATGCCATCTTTATTGACAATACAGCCAATGAAGCTGTTGTCAAACACTATGAAAATATTTTAAACAAAAGCATTTCTATTTCTACACCCAACAAAATTGCCACTTCGTCCAGTTTCACACAATACAAAAAATTAAAACAGCTGGCAAAGAAAAGGTGTGCTAAATTTATGTACGAAACAAATGTAGGAGCCGGGCTTCCCGTTTTGTCAACCTTATATGATTTGATTAAAAGTGGAGACGAAATAATAAAAATAGAAGGCGTTCTTTCTGGCTCACTTTCCTACATCTTTAATAATTTCAAGAAAGGCATATCCTTTTTTGATATTGTTACAGAAGCCCAACAAAAGGGATTTACGGAGCCAGACCCACGGATTGACCTAAATGGGATTGATGTCAGTAGGAAACTTTTGATTTTAGCCAGAGAGGCGGGATATATGACAGAAAAAGAGGATATAAAAATTAATCGTTTTTTACCACAAAGCTGCCAACAAGCCAGTAATATTCCTGACTTTTTTCTTTCATTAAAAAATGAAAATGACTTTTTCGAAAAATTGCGTTCAAATGCTGAAAAAGAAGGGAAAGTATTAAGAATGATCGCAAAATTAGATAAAGGGGCAACGAGTATTTCATTGGAAGCAGTAGATGCCTCTCATCCATTTTATGGATTAAGTGGTAGCGACAATATGATCATCTTCACAACGAGGAGATACAATCAAAGACCGCTTGTTATAACAGGACCTGGCGCAGGTGCAGCAGTCACCGCAGCTGGCATTTTTGCAGAAATTATTAAGATAGGAGAATCACTAAACAATTGATTATCAATTAATTATGAAGATACATTCAGGAATAAAAGTATTTGCACCAGCCACCGTTGCTAACCTTGCATGTGGTTTTGACAGCATTGGGTTAGCTTTAGAAAAACCAGGGGATGAAATTATTGCAAGGGTCTCAAACACTCCAGGAATTAGAATAACTAAAATAACAGGAGGAAAGCATCTGCCCTATGATGTAGATAAAAATACGGCAGGGGTAGCTGCAAAAAAAGTATTGAATGCAGTAGGAAATAAAGAAATTGGCATAGAATTAGAAATACATAAAAAAATGCCATTCGGTAGTGGTCTAGGATCAAGTGCAGCTAGCGCCGTAGCAGGCGCAATGGCGGTAAATGAACTACTTAGACGTCCTTTTACGAAATGGGAGCTCCTGCCCTTTGCAATGGCCGGAGAGCAGATTGCAAGCGGAGGTTATCATGCAGACAATGTTGCACCCTCTTTATTAGGAGGCATTACTTTTATCAGAAATAATAAGGAATTAGATGTTCATCGTATTTCAGTTCCTCCTGGTCTTTATATGACCGTTATTTACCCTCATGTTGAAATCCTTACAAAAGATGCCCGAAATTTACTAAGTCCCAAAATCCCCTTTAAGGATTCGATAAAACAAGCAGGAAATCTTGGAGGACTGATTATTGGCTTACAGAAAGGGGATTTTGAATTAATAAGTCGATCTTTAGAAGATGTCATTGTTGAGCCACAACGGGCGCATTTGATTCCACATTTTTATAAAATAAAAGAAGCCGCCTTATCATCGGGTGCATTAGGCTGTAGTATTTCCGGATCAGGACCTTCTATTTTTGCCCTTAGCAATAATAGTTTAACCGCTGAAAGAATAGGAACGGAAATGGAACGGATTTATAATGACGCAAAAATACGGACTCAATTATTCATTTCCGGTATAAATATGGAAGGTGTAATCAAATATTAATCCTATTCTCAATAATTATAACAAGACAAAACAACTAATATTTCAAAGTAATGAAGCTATACAGTACAAATAATAAAAATAATATTGTTGATCTAAAAGAAGCTGTTTTTAAGGGCTTGCCTGAGGATAAAGGACTTTTCATGCCTTTAGTTATACCTGAATTATCACAAAATTTCATTCAAAACATTGAAAAGTATTCCTTTCAAGAGATCGGTTTTGAAATCACAAAAGCCCTCCTACAAGGTTATTTATCAGACAAGGAGATCAAAAACATCATTCAGGAGGCAATCAACTTTCCTGCCCCAGTCATTCAACTTGATGAACACAAAGGAATATTAGAGTTATTTCATGGACCATCTTTGGCATTTAAAGACTTTGGTGCACGATTCATGGCTCAACTTATGAGTCATTTTAATCATAAAGAAGAGCAAGATTTAGTCATTCTAGTTGCCACATCAGGGGATACTGGAGGGGCAGTAGCCGCGGGATTCTTCGATACTGCAGGTATTGAAGTAATTATCCTTTACCCAAGTGGCAAGGTTAGTTTACTTCAAGAGAAACAATTGACTACTCTAGGCAAGAATATTACGGCTATAGAGATCGATGGCTCCTTTGATGATTGTCAGGCATTAGTCAAAAAAGCCTTCCTAAACAAAACATTGACTAAGCATATAAGACTAAGTTCTGCTAATTCAATCAATATTGCCCGTTTAATTCCACAGTCTTTTTACTATTTTGAAGCATACAAACAGGTAAAAAGCCTAGGCAAGGATGTTGTTTTTTCTATTCCAAGCGGAAATTTCGGTAACCTTACAGCTGGGTTACTTGCTCATGAAATGGGACTACCTGCACATCATTTTATCGCAGCTACCAACATAAACGATGTTGTGCCTGAATATTTAAAGAAAGGAACTTATCAGACAAGACCTTCGGTTCGTACGATATCAAACGCCATGGATGTAGGGGCACCATCTAATTTCGCTCGGATGCTGGACTTATATCACCCATCTAAACACAATGAATGTTCCACGTGGAACACTATGACGCAGCATATAAATGGATATGCTTTCTCTGATAAACAAACAAAAGCTGCGATCACAGAAGTATATAATACGTATAATTATATAATCGACCCTCATGGTGCTGTTGGATACTTAGCCCTCCAGGAGTATCAACGCAGTAACGAGGGGCGAAATACTTTTGGTATTATATTTGAAACTGCCCATCCTTCAAAATTCATTGACAGTATCCAAGGACTTATTCCAACTCCTGTTCATATACCTGCCCGCCTATTAAAGTTAAAAAATAAAGAAAAAGTGAGCATTAGACTTTCAAAGGACTTTGACACATTCCACGAATGGTTAAAAAAACGCTATGACATTCAAGGCTAATCACACTTCTATTTATCCATCCAAAAGGAATGTTCCACGTGGAACATTCCTTTTTTTAGACCATATTTAATTTCACAACAAAGGGAGCGTATCTTCTCAAAATAAAAAATATATCATGTTAGACTATAAAAACCCACGGCACATCCTAAATTCTGATACTATAAAAGAAGGGCAAGTCACCTGGCGCAGTCCTTCTAATATTGCATTAATCAAATACTGGGGCAAGCATGGAACACAGTTACCCAATAATGCCTCCATCAGCTTTACACTAAGTAACGCATATACAGAGACCACCATAAAGTATAAAGCAAAAGAAACAGGCTTATTGGAAAATAATATATCCTTCTTTCTTGACGGAAAAGAAAAGGCTGATTTTCAAGAAAAGCTAATCACGAATTTCAAAAACCTAGATACTATATTTCCATTCTTGAAGCAGCTAAATCTAAGTATCCATTCTCACAACTCATTCCCCCATTCTGCAGGAATAGCCTCCTCTGCATCAAGTATGAGCGCACTAGCCCTTTGTCTTTGCTCAATGGAGAGCTACTTTTTTAACAGCCTTGGTAATCTAGATGAATTCAAAAAGAAAGCATCTTATGTGGCTCGACTCATGTCTGGCAGTGCAGCAAGATCAATTTATGGAAAAATCGCATTATGGGGAAAAACACCTGCCGACCCAAATGGAAATAATGAATACGCCATTCCCTACAAGAAGTACATTCATGAAGTTTTCAAATCATTTCATGATGATATTTTAATCGTAAAAAAAGGCAAAAAAAGTGTTTCTAGTAGAGTGGGGCATCAATTGATGGAGCAGAATATATATGCCCCAAGCAGATATAAAGAGGCAGAAAAAAGGATGTCCCAATTAATTCAAATCTTAAAACAAGGAGACCTGACTGGTTTTGGAAAAATAGTTGAAGGAGAAGCATTGACATTACACGCCCTCATGATGACATCAACACCTCCGTATATTTTAATGGAAGCAAATACTTTAACTATCATTCAAAAAATTCAAAACTTCCGAAAAGTTCAAAAACTACCTCTTTATTTCACTTTAGATGCCGGTCCAAATTTGCACTTACTCTATCCAGATGAACACCGTATTCCGATAAAAGCATTTATTAAAAATGAATTATTAGCCTATTGTGAAGATCAATTTTGGATAGAAGATGTAGTCGGAACAGGTCCAACACAATTATAGTCTGTCCAAAATGTCCTAAGTATGACGTCCAGTCAAAAACAAATAAAGTAGCATTAACGTTTTATTATGGGTCATTAGATGAATAGATTCGTCATAAATACAAACTTACAAACATAAAAATATATGAATTTCAATACCATTTTATTTGCGCTATCAATCTTTACGCTTCCAACTTTTTGTAATGCACAGGTCCAAAAATCCGACGCTCACTGCAATGATAAAAAATTCAATAAGCGCGTCAATCAATTATTAAAATATTCCATTCCCACCATGGATGTGGATCAGCTTAAAAAAGAACAAAAAGATGTTTATATTTTTGATACAAGAGAACTAGAGGAATACAAGGTGAGTCATATCGAAGGAGCTCAATATTTGGGCTATGATACATTTGACCCATCACGTTTGGGAGAAATACCCAAAGATTCAAAAATAATTGTTTATTGTTCAGTTGGGTACAGAAGTGAAAAAATTGGAAACAAATTAAAAAAACTTGGGTACACAAATGTCTATAATTTATATGGCAGTATATTTGAATGGATTAATAGAGGCTATGATGTCGTAGATCAAAATGGGGGAAAAACAAATAAAATCCATACCTACAACAAAAAATGGAGCCAATGGGTCAAAAATAAAAAGGCCGAAAAAATTTGGTAACGAGAAGAATCAGAATAAAAAAGATCATCTATAAAGGTGGTCTTTTTTTGTTTAATGAAAGAGGAAACAAATAACTCACAATTCAGCATTCAACTTTGACGATTCTTTTATTACCTTTGTCCTTATAAAAAAATAATGTCAAATGGATTTATTTAAAAAACTAGAAAAGAACAGAGGAGCCTTAGGAAAGTACTCATCTGTCGCACATGGATATTTTACATTTCCAAAGCTCACCGGAGAGATTGGAAATAGAATGAAATTCAATGGTAAGGAAAAAATAATTTGGAGTGTCAATAATTATTTAGGATTAGCTAACCAACCCGAAATCAGAGAAGCGGATGCTACTGCTGCTGCAGAATGGGGACTGGCTGCTCCAATGGGCTCTAGAATGATGACAGGAGAAACGGATAAACACGAGGAACTAGAAAGAGAGTTAGCCGCCTTTGTCAAAAAAGAAGAGGTCATGTTACTCAACTTTGGTTATCAGGGTATCCTGTCAATAATAGATGCAGTTTTGGATAGACATGATGTTATTGTATATGATAAGGATAATCATGCCTGCATATACGATGGGATTCGAATGCAGCTATCAAAACGACTTCCATTTGAACACAACGATCTGGATAGCTTTAAGACACAAATGGACAAAGCGACACGCATCGTAGAAAAGACCGGCGGGGGCATCTTAGTGATCACAGAGGGCGTCTTTGGAATGAGGGGAGAACAAGGCATCTTAAAAGAAATCGTAGCAACAAGAGATCAATATGAGTTTAGGTTATTAGTAGATGATGCACACGGTTTTGGTACACAGGGAGAAACAGGAGCAGGAGCAGGAGAGGAACAGGGAGTACAGGATGGTATAGATTTATACTTTGCGACCTTCGCTAAATCAATGGCAAGCATTGGAGCCTTTGTCGGTGCGAATAAAGATATCATTGATTTCCTACGGTATAATATGCGTTCTCAAATATTTGCCAAGTCACTACCAATGCCATTAGTTATTGGTGCACTCAAAAGACTGGAGCTCCTTAGAACGAGACCAGAGTTTAAAGCTCGGTTATGGGAGAATGTAAATATGCTTCAAAGTGGACTAAAGGAAAATGGATTTAATATTGGACCAACCAATGCTTGCGTAACGCCTGTCTATCTGGAAGGGAGTGTAGATGAAGCTGTCGCACTTGTTTATGACATGAGAGAGAATTACGACATTTTCTGCTCCGTTGTGGTCTATCCGGTTATTCCTAAAGGAATGATTTTATTAAGACTTATTCCAACAGCAGTCCATACAAAAGAAGATATTGATATAACGATTAATGCCTTTAAAGAAGTGGCCGTTAAATTAAAAAATGACTACTACAAAGACATGGCTAAAAAAGAATTTAGTGCCTTTGCATTAGATTAAATTCTTTAAAAAAATAAAAAGGAAAAGGCTACATCAATAATTTGATGTAGCCTTTTTTTTAGTACAAAATTAAACGGAAAACTAAACTATTTTAAGAAACATCTAAGCGTTAATCTTTCCTTTCATATAAAGTAAAAATAATGTTAAGAAAACCACTTACGGATAGTTATCAACAGAGTTATTCACAATCAGTATTTCCGGACCTGATATTTCATCAATAAGAAAGAAGTCAACAATAATAAAGCCCCTGCCTGATGAAAAACACCAAGCCATAATGGAATTGCTCCTTTAGAATGAATAACTGTCAAAATTCCCAAAATTACCTGAATAAGGATAGCACTGATAAACAACCAATTAGATCTGCTAAAAAACAATGATACAGTTATCTTCTTAGCCATTAAAAATAAATATAATCCGGTGATAATCAAAGAATAAGCAGTGAATCTATGTAAAAATTGAACCAATCCACTCATAAAAGGGGTCTGGTCATAAAAAATAAAATTTTGAGTCGTCCATTGCTCCCCATTTTTTATAATATCAGGAATGAAACTGCCATTCATATCGGGCCATGTTGGAAAGTACACACCAGCCTTCATTCCTGACATCATTCCGCCAAGAAATAATTGAGTTATTAAAAGGACAAAAAACAAGGTTATCCACGATTTTAAGCGATGATTGTTAATAACCCGTTTATGAGGTAAACTCACCTTCAAAAACGTCCAAAAAAGGTAAGAAAACAAAATAAGGGCAGCAGAGAGATGAATGGCTAATTTATAAGCATTCACCCATGGGCGTCTGGTTAGTCCACTAGCGACCATTATCCACCCCAATGAGGCGACAATAGCCGCCATTAACACAACAATGATTAAGCGTTTGGCTAATGGTGGATCAATTAGCCCTTTACCCTTAAAAACAATAAAAGGAATTAAAAAGACAAAGCCCATCAATCTACCCCATAAGCGATGCGTATATTCCCAAAAGAATATAAACTTAAAATCAGCCAAGGACATCCCATTATTGATTTTTTTATACTGAGGCGTCTTTTTATATAAATCAAATGTTTCATTCCACTGCACCTCATCCAGAGGGGGGATTGTTCCTGTAACGATATCCCATTTGGTAATAGATAAACCAGAGCCGGTCAGCCGAGTAACCCCTCCCAAAAAAATTTGTATAAAGACCATAAAAAGTCCAATTGCCAACCATACTTTTACTGCATTGGCATAAATGCCGTTTTGCTTGTTCATAAGTGCTTAATTTTCATTGCAAAATTACTTTTTATTCCAAATTTGCTAATAGTCTTATATAATATTTTTTAATAATTTTTTAAACTTCCTTATTATTATTACTTCTGTGGATTCGTGGAGAAAATAGGAGTAAATAATTTCTTTTTGTCAATATTAAGTTATTGGCTACTCTTTTGAACAACTTATCAACAGTCTATTAGATTGATAATAAGTAGAATAGATTCTTATTCACATACTGTTGAAAAGTACGGGCATGGATAAATAAATAAAAAATCAAGTCTAAAATGTTGTAAAAAAATGTGGATAGAGAAATGAGATATCCACGAAATCAGGATAATCTTAATTTTAGCAGTACTTTTACATTTAGTAATGTGAATAAGTGTGGATAAGTACCCCGATTATAAACACACTCACACACAATGACTGTTGAAAACTAATTTATTAAATCACTGGTTATTAGTTAAATAAATAAATAAAAAATCTTAATTGTTGATAAAAATATTAGACCTTAATATGCATACAATAAAAAAATATTTTCCCGAATTAAGCGAGGATCAACTCAATAAAATGGAGAAATTGGGGCAATTATATAAAGAATGGAATCAAAAAATCAATGTAGTGTCACGGAAGGATATCGATAATATTTATAGCCATCACATCCTTCATTCCCTGGCAATAGCCAAGGCGATGCCATTGATGCCTAATGCCAAAATATTAGATCTTGGAACGGGAGGTGGCCTACCGGGAATCCCATTGGCTATTTTGTATCCAAAAACAACTTTCAAATTAATTGATGGAACTCGAAAAAAAATCAAGGTAGTGAACGCTATTATTAAAGCGTTAGGTTTATCTAATGCTAAAGGCTTTCAATTGAGGGCAGAGGAAACAAAGGAGAAATTTGATTTTGTAATTTGCCGGGCGGTCGCAAGTATAGATAAATTGTATGAATGGAGTTCTCCATTAATTAGTAACCGGCATTTGCATAGTATGCCAAATGGATTAATTACATTAAAGGGAGGAGACATCGAAGCAGAAATGAAATTGTTGCCTAAGTTTGTTTATTATGATATATTGGAAATACAGGATTATTTTCCAGAGCCCCAATTTGAGTCTAAGGTGATGGTTTATGCTCAGGTATAGGTAATAAAAAACAGCTAAAGAGTACGTCAAATACTTTTTAGCTGTTTTGAAAAGCTGAGAAATTAAAGGTGGCGAATGCTAGTTCTTTCCAGTTCTTTCGTCAGAAACTGTTAATTTATGGCGTCCTTTTGCTCTTCTTCTTGCTAATACCTTTCGTCCGTTTTTTGTACTCATACGTGAGCGAAATCCATGTTTATTAGCTCTTTTTCTTCTTGATGGTTGAAATGTCCTTTTCATTTTATATTATTTTATAAAACAGAATGAATCTGTCTGATAACTTACTTCTCAAATGTGCTTCCAAATAAAGCGATGCAAAAGTAAGGTTTTTTTTTTATTACTGCAATGTATTTGGGAAATTTATTTTTTAATGGCCTATATTGGAAATGTTTTTTAATTTTTTTGTTAAAAATTTTGCTATAACCAAAAATCATAATACCTTGACAGGTGTTATATCATGCCCGGGTGTTTGTGCCAATAAAGCTAAAGGCAGTGTATCAAATGTAATGCTGCCTCAAAAGAGGAAGTCACTAAAAGTTCCTTTTTTATGGCCACGAGACCCGTCCCGCAGGGGTGCAGAACATGCCTGTGACGTAGGAGTCGTTACTTCATGGCAATAATATTAGCATTACATTTAATACACCACCAAGCTGAAAAATTATGAAAAAAATAATTGTGCCAACCGATTTCTCCAGTACATCTATGGAAGGGCTTTTTTTTGCGATGCATATTGCGGCTAAAATGAAAGCAGAAGTAGAAGTTATTCACGTTTATTCAGGAACGATATCTCCAGGACAACCAATAGTGGTCAATGCGACAAGCGCTTACCATGATACTGTACTCAAACAGATGAATGAGTTTATTAGTGAAGCTTTAGATATTGAGCAAATTGCCACTTTGAATGTAGCCCTTAAAGGTAAAGCTGTTGTTGGGTTTCCTGAAATTGAATTGATTGAGGAGTCCTCCAATCCTGATACCGAATTAATCATTATGAGCACAACAGGTTCTCATGGAATATCAGGAAAAATTTTTGGAACGGTTTCGACACTTTTAGCAAGGAAGGCAAGGTGTCCAGTTCTCTTAATTCCAAAGGAGGTAGCATATCAAAAGATAAATGATATAATGTTTGCTAGTGTCTTTTTTAACCTGAACGAAACGCTCCTTGATAATATCAAAAAATACGCACAAATATTTGATGCAAAAATTCACTGCGTTCATGTTCAGGAAAAAGGAGAAGATGCTCGAAAAATGGATAAGGCAGTTATAAAACTGAAATCTTATTGTGGTCAAAATAATTCTCAGAAATTTAGCATTAAAATATTAGAATCATCCAGAGGGATAAACGAAACGCTTCAGGAATATGTCGAAGATCATAAAATTGGAATGACCGTCATGGTCGCTCCAAAACGCTCCTTTATTGATGCTGTTTTTCATAGGAGTACAACGAAGGCAATGGCATTTTCATCAACCGTTCCTTTGCTTGTTTTTCATTAAGCTCATTTATTTATTCATAAAATATTAGACTTTTAGTAATCAATATTTTATGATTTAATCAATCCTGTTATTGACAAAACAACTTATAAATATTAGGTCTATAGCTTAAAACTTCTTAATATTGGGTTTGATTTAAAAAAATGATCTAATAGATGTCTTTACTTTTATTTGTTGACTGGGATGTTTCACCCGAAATTATTTCTATTGGCCCTTTGACGCTAC
This sequence comes from uncultured Saprospiraceae bacterium, assembly GCA_964571475.1. Lineage (GTDB taxonomy): Bacteria > Bacteroidota > Bacteroidia > Chitinophagales > Saprospiraceae > JALVDO01. The sequence continues at coordinate 12,323 of CAZNCI010000008.1, forward strand.
GTTGGTATGGGCTGTTATTCGCATCAGGTTTTGTGACTGGTTTATATATGGTTCGAAAAATGTTTGAACTGGAGCGGGCCCCCGAAGAATGGTTAGATAAAGCCTTTATTTATATTGTAACAGGTGCAGTAGTTGGGGCAAGATTAGGTCATGTTATTTTTTATGAATGGGGATATTATAGTCAACACTTGGGAGAGATTGTGCAAGTTTGGAAGGGCGGATTAGCAAGCCACGGTGGTGCAATTGGTATTTTTATAGCACTTTGGTTATTCTCAAAAAGGGTCACTAAAAAACCTTTACTCTGGATATTTGATAAAGTGGCGGTTCCCGTTCCTTTGGCTGGATTTTTTATTCGAATGGGTAATTTAATGAATTCTGAAATAATAGGTAAAAAGACGGATGTTTCATGGGCATTTATCTTTCATAGAGTGGATGATATTCCGCGCCATGCTGTTCAATTGTACGAAGCAATTGCCTATCTATTTATTTTTTTGATTATCTATCCTACGTACTGGAAGACAGATAAGCGGAAAAAACCGGGTTATATTTTTGGGTTATTTTTAGTATTGGTTTTTGGAGCAAGATTTATTTTAGAATATTTCAAAGAAGACTTAGGAGGGGTACAAAGTTATTTTGGGAATGTATTAAGTACGGGGCAAATACTAAGTCTTCCTCTAATTCTGTTAGGAATATATCTAATGTTTAGAAAAAACAAAAATACATGAGTCCTATCCTGAAAATATTATTGTTGTTGATGGTATCTTTTACTTACTCCTGTAAAGGAGCCCAAAGTTCTAAAAAAGATGTTTCTGCCATTCCTGCTGTTCAGGTAGTTGAGGATACTTTGCCGCCCTACTTATTTCAGTATGATTTTCAAAATCCCGACCGGTCTATTTACCTTCCTGTAGCCCTTACCGAAATATCCGGTATTACTTTTGATAAAGAGGAAAAAGCATTGTTTGCCATAGAAGATGAGGATGGGATAATTTATAAAATCGATCTTAACGGTAAAGTAATTGAGGAGTATCCTTTTTGGAAGAAAGGAGATTATGAAGGTATCATTTTGGTCAAAGACACTATTTTTGTAGTAAAAAGCACGGGGACAATTTATAAGGTTCTTAACCTGGGAGAGAAAACTCAGTATGTCGAAAAATACAATACCGATCTAAGTAAAAGAAATGATGTAGAGGGGGTGACTTACGACTTAGAGCACAATAGTTTACTACTGGCATGTAAGGGCAAACCATATTTTGAAGACGATCAAAATGATGCAAGGGTGAAGACAATATATGAGTTTAAATTAGACCGTAATGAACTGATTTCTTCTCCGAGGGTTGTTCTAAATTTAGAGGCTATTCAGTTATTTCTGAAGAAACACCCACACCTTAAAAACTGGGAGAAATTTCAGAAGTATTTTGGTGAAGAAAATGATAAGATTAAACTTTCTCCATCAGCTATTGCGATCCACCCGATAACTGGAAATTTATATGTGCTTTCTTCAAGTAAAAAATTAATATTAATTTTGGATTCAGATAATAATATTTTACATATAGAAAAATTAATTAAAAAGAATAATCTACAACCGGAAGGCATTACTTTCTCAAAGAATGGCGATTTATTTATCTCCAATGAAGGGAAGGACTTAAAGGCAACAATCCATAAATATAGCTATAAAAATTAATGAAATAAAAGGTTTGCTGACGGATGCTCTGAAAATTCAAAAAAAATTAGTCAGCGGTTTATTGAATCGATCAAATAATTTATCAAACAACTAAATAAAAATAGCTACCTTTGCTTTAATCTATTGTAATAATACTGAATAAATAATGAGTATAATCGAATTAAAAGTTCCTGAAATAGGAGAGTCAATTAGTGAAGTTACTCTTTCTCAATGGCTGAAAGAAAATGGATCTTATGTTTCACTTGATGAACCAATTTGTGAGTTTGAATCAGACAAGGCAACATTGGAGTTTCCCGCGGAAGTAGCAGGAATAATAACTTGGGTTGCTTCCGAGGGGGATGATTTAGAAATTGGAGCCCTTGTCGCAACAATAGACACTAGTGCTGCTGCTCCGGAAAAGGGAGAAGTACAGGAGCAAAAAACGGTAATTGAAGCAGAAAAAGAAGAAGTGAAGCCTCCTGAAAAGGACACCTATGCAAAGGGAGAACCCTCACCTGCTGCCAGCAAAATTTTGAAAGAAAAAGGGATAGCAGCATCAACGGTAAAAGGAACGGGTAAAGACGGGCGAATTATAAAAGAAGATGCACTAAAGGCAAAAGCTGAAACTGAAAAAGAAATCCGTATTGAGGAAAAGACGGTATCGTCACCAATAGTAAATAACTCCTCTTTTAGTCGCAAGACAAGTACTCAGAAAATGAGCCGAATGCGTCGTACCATTGCATCTCGATTGGTAAATGCAAAGAACAATACGGCGATGTTGACTACTTTCAATGAAGTAGATTTAACGGAAGTAATGGCCTTGAGAAAAAAATATCAGGAGCAGTTTGTTGAAAAAAACGGCATTAAACTAGGTTTTATGTCTCTATTTGCAAAGGCGTGCGCCAAGGTGTTAATGGAAATGCCGGATGTGAATGCACAGTTAAAAGAAAATGAAATTCTTTACCATGACTACGCGGATATATCAATAGCAATTTCCACACCAACAGGTTTAGTCGTTCCTCCTGTGAAAAATGTGGAATCTCTGACATTTGCCGAAGTGGAATATAAAATAAAAGAATTGGCCGGAAAGGCAAGAGCGGGTAAGTTGACACTGGAAGAAATGCAGGGCGGAACTTTCACCATTACCAATGGCGGAATTTTCGGATCTATGATGAGTACACCGATATTGAATGCGCCTCAATCTGCTATTTTAGGGATGCATACGATACAGCAAAGACCAGTAGCTGTTAATGGGGAAGTGATGATCCGCCCAATGATGTATTTGGCTTTGTCGTATGACCATCGGGTTATCGACGGAAGTACTTCTGTTACCTTCCTGGTAAAAGTTAAAAAATTATTAGAGGATCCTATCACCCTCTTATTAGATATATAAAGACGAAAAAATGACACTAAAAGAACTATTTGATGTAATAGGGGACAATCCAACTTATGTTGTTTTTTACTTTGCAATTATTCCATTCACCGCTATATTAGGAGGTTTATTTGGGAAGGATGAGGGACATTTGACTCCCTGGAAGCAATTGTATGCAACACTTATATATATGGTGAGTATTCCTGGTATTTTTGCCGTTACTCTTAACATTTATCTTTTTTTATTTGAAAGGAGAAGTGTTATGGATACCGATATTTACAATCAGATTCTTCCGATTGTGAGTATGCTGTTGACTTTTGGAATTATTCGCAAAAATGTCAATCTTGATAACATCCCCGGATTTGGAAAATTAGGCGCTTTGGTAACTATGATAGCCTGTACATTGGGTATCATGTGGTTTATTGACCGCACCCATATTGTGGTGTTTTCTTATGTTAGATTTGAAAAGGTAATATTAATATTTGTGGGTTTATTAATAGCTATCCGATTTGGCTGGTATCGTATTTTTGGAGGAAGAAAAACGGCAGAGTAAACAGGTTTTATTTTTTCTGAAGTATTACATTACATAATTATAGATTTTATACAAAGAGATGTTAGATAAGCTTGAAGCAATTGTTGAAAAATTTAATCACCTTGAAGAGATGATGTCAGATCCATCGATTATGACGGATATGAATCGTTATAAAAAGGTCAGCAAAGAATATAAAGATTTAAAAGAGGTGGTGGAAGCATTTCGTTACTATAAAAATATTCTTGGCAACATACAGGATGCAACCGAAATGCTCAACGATACCGAGATGGCAGAAATGGCAGAGATGGAGTTGAGTGAATTAGAACCACAGAAATCGGAATGGGAGGAAAAATTGAGAGTCCTTTTGATACCCAAAGATCCGGAAGATGAAAAAGATGTTATTGTGGAAATTCGAGCCGGAACTGGAGGAGATGAGGCGGCTATTTTTGCTGGAGATCTTTACAGAATGTACACGCGTTATTTTGATAGTAATAAATGGAGTGTGGAGATTGTTTCAATAAATGAGGGGTCTTCAGGAGGATATAGTAAAATTGTAATGGAAGTCTCAGGGGATGATGTCTATGGGCGACTCAAGTTTGAATCCGGGGCTCACCGTGTGCAACGAGTTCCTAAAACAGAATCTCAAGGTCGTGTCCATACCTCTGCTGCAACAGTAGTGGTTATCCCAAAGTTGGAGATGGAAGATGTGAATATAAAAAAATCCGATTTGAAAGTTGATACCTTTCGATCAAGTGGGGCAGGAGGACAGCACGTAAATAAAACGGAATCAGGCGTGCGTTTTACGCACTTGCCTACGGGGGTCGTATCTGAAAGTCAGGATGGAAGGTCGCAAATTAAAAATAGGGAAATAGCATTGCAACGGCTCTATCAGAAAATTTATGAAAAACAACGGCAGTCTTTTGATTCAGAACAAGCCGCTAAAAGAAAATCACTGGTAGGAACCGGCGATAGATCAGGAAAAATCAGAACCTATAATTTTCCACAAAACAGGGTGACAGATCACCGCATCAATTTGACCTTATACAATTTGGATCAAATAATGGATGGGCAAATAAGTGATATTATCGAAGCATTGCAGGTGGCTGATAATGCTGAAAAAATGAAGGCAGAAGTCGAGTAAATTACTGATTTTAATAATGATAGGAAGGTATTTTACTTGCTTTTAAAAAATAAAAATTAATAAATCTTTTTTAATAGGGTGTTTTGTTTATCTTAGCAGCCACTCTTGAATGGGAGTATTTTGAACACCTGAAAAAATGAGTACATAAAAATTGTTAAACAAACGGAATAATTTTATTTATTTGTACTCAAATTAAATTTTATTTTTTTGAAAAAGATTCTTATCATAGAAGACAATGATGAAGTCCGGGAGAACTTAGCAGAAATCCTTTCTTTATCCGGTTACCAGACTATCGAAGCTGAAGATGGAACGATTGGTGTTGAACTGGCGCAACTAGAAGAGCCTAATCTCATTTTGTGCGATGTAATGATGCCTAAGTTAGATGGGTATGGCGTATTGAAAATATTAAGAGAAAAAGCAGAAACAGCGGATACGCCTTTTGTGTTTTTAACGGCAAAAACAGAAAAAGGGGACTTTAGAAGAGGGATGAATCTGGGCGCTGATGATTATATCCAAAAGCCATTCTTTAAGGATGAGTTATTGCGGGTAATAGAGGTTCGTCTTCGCAAAGATGAGCATATCAAAAATAAATTTGATAAAACAGAAAAAATTTGGATATCCTTTCTAAATGATAATAAGGGATATGAAAAATTAATAGAGCTGGCCGAAAATTCTCCGTTAAAACAATTTAATAAAAAACGAATACTCTTTGAAGAAGGAAAGAACCCCAGGACTTTGTTTTTTATAAAATCAGGAAATGTCAAAATATATAAAACAAATGAGTTTGGAAAGGAATTTATCCTAAATGTCAAAAAACCGGGAGAGATTATAGGTTACTCTTCCCTGATAAAAAATAAGCCATATAATTTTTCAGGAGCCACCTTATCTCCCGTTGAAGTCTATGAAATTGAAAAGGAAAATTTTCTTAAATTATTTTTTTCCAATAATCATACCGCATTGTTTATTATTAAATTAATGTCTCAAAATATTGTCCTCAAAGAAAATCAATTACTGAGTTTAGCTTATGACTCTGTCCGAAAAAGAGTAGCAAATTCCCTGTTGTTTTTGCAGGATAAATTGAAACAGGAGGAGGCAAGCGCCATATCTATTCTTAGGGAGGATCTTGCACACATCGTTGGTACGGCAAAAGAAAGTGTTATCCGAATGTTGACTGAGTTTAAGGAAGATGGGTACATTGATATAAAGGAAGGGAAAATCATTATCCTTAATAAGGAGAAATTAGAAAGAATTGTATAAATTTCAACCCGGAATGTCTAAAAAAAGAGGAGCCATATTTTATAACTCCTCTTTTTTGTGACTATTGTTTATAATCCTCCAGAGAAATGGGATCATTAGCAATTGCATTGATAATGTCATAGGTCGTAATAATACCAACTAATTTATCATTTTCAACAACGGGTAATGCGTGAAATAAATTTTCCTTGAATACTTCAAGGGCTACATTGACTCTCGTTGAAGGTTCTAGTTTTGCCAAGCCCGTTGTCATGATTTTTTTTACGGAGGTTTTTCTGAGTAAATCAATACCTGTGTCAGTTTGCGCTGACCCACTAAATCCATGAAGGAAATATAAAAAATCCTGCTTGCTAACAATACCCAACAGGCGATTGTCTTTATCTACAACGGGAATATGATGAAAACTGTGTTTGTCAAAGAGACTTTTAACCTGTTCTAGTGAGTCATTAAGTCCTAGAGTGATTAAATTGGAAGACATAATTTTTGATACCGGTGCAATTAAGTTCATTTTTATCGATTTATGTTTTTTATTATTTATGGACAAAAGTAGCTAAACTAAATAGAAAAACAATATGATTTTCATCAGAATAAATGTTGATTTTTGACATTTGTTTATATATAAGGCAATTTATAATAGATGAATATTTCTCCGGCGTTTGATGGAGGGTGATTTATAGATGTGAAATGCCTTATAAATAATAGGAATTATAATATTTTTGTTTTTTAAAAATAAAGAAATGCACAATATTGCAATTAATGCAGATCGGTTATTTGAATCTGCTGTAGATGGAATAGTAGTAATAGATACAGAAGGTATGATTCAGGCAGCTAATCCCGCTGTTTATCGTATGTTCGGATATGAGAAAGGAACACTTTTAAATCAAAATGTTAACATTATTATGCCAAGCCCTCATAGAGAAAATCATGATGGCTACATCAAAAAATACCTATTAACAGGAAAAGCAAAAATTGTCGGCATAGGAAGAGACGTAGTAGCGGAAAGAAAAGATGGTAGCCTTTTTCCAATACGACTTGCCGTTAGTCAGGTTGAAGAAAATGGGGAGCATATTTTTATTGGAATTATTCAGGATATAACCGAAATAAAAGAAGCAGAAGCAGAAATTAAAAAATTGAATGCAAAATTGGAGGAGAAAGTTGAACAACGTACCGAAGATCTTTCGGAGGCTATTAAACAATTATCAGCCTCCAATGCGAGTTTGGCTAAGGAAATTGTTGAACGGGAAAAAATAGAAAGTGCCCTTCGTCAAAGCGAACAACGCTTACTTGGCAGCCTGGAAAAAGAAAGAAGCCTTAATGAGATGAAAAGTAGATTTTTATCAATGGCTTCTCATGAGTTCAGAACCCCACTGGCTACTATTTTATCCTCAGCAGACATCATTGAAGCTTATACTGAAGTCCACCAACAGGAAAATCGACTCAAACATACCAAGAGAATAAAATCAACAGTTAATAATTTAACACTGATTTTAAATGATTTTTTATCTTCTGCAAGGCTAGAGTCGGGAGCAATAGAATTGGCACCTTCCTCTTTTGACATTGAAAAGTTTATGACTGAAATAATAGGGAATGCAGAAGGTTATATGAAGGATAATCAAAAAATTGTCTGTATCTATGATTTCAATAATAATCAAAAAGTTATCTATACGGAAAGATATTATTTAGAAAATATTTTGAATAATTTACTTTCTAATGCCGTTAAGTATTCAGAGAAAGGGGCTTCCATAAAATGTGAAATTGTTGTTGGCGAAAATTTGGATATTTCGATTATAGATAATGGGATTGGCATACCGGAAAAAGAAAAAGAATTTTTATTTTCTCGTTTTTTCAGAGCATCTAATGTGGAAAATATTAAAGGAACCGGACTGGGGTTAAGTATTACCAAACAATATATTGAATTGCTGGGTGGACAAATTTTTATCGAAAGTCAAGAAGGGAAAGGTACTATTGTTCGTTTTACAATTCCTATTTCCTATTCATAGGTCTTGTTTACGTTTAATTTCTTATTATCAAAAGCAAAGCTAATGCAAAATAAAATTTTTATTTTTTTAGGAATATCTTTATTCCTTTTCAGTTGCGAAAGTGACCCAAAGCAATCTACAGAACCGGTTGTACAGTCGGGTAATCCGGCTATTGCCCAATTGAGCCAAAAAATAGCCCAATCGCCAAATGATAAAACACTCTATTTTGAAAGAGCTAAAGTTTATTATGACAATGAAGGTTATGATGGGGCAATTAGGGATCTTAGAAAAGTGTTAGCGCTAGACTCTATGGATATTAGGGCGCTTCATCTTTTATCAGATGTTTATATGGATTATTTCCAATCGAGAAATGCACTGTTAACTATGGAGCATGCCGCCAAATTATTTCCGAAAAGAATCCCAACTTTACTTAAATTAAGTGAAGAATATTACATTTTGACAAAGTATGAAGCATCTATGCGAACGATAGATCAAATTTTGAAAATTGATCCACAAAATGCAGAAGCGTATTTTATGTTTGGTCAAAATTTTAAAGATTTAGGCGATAGTATCAGGGCAATTAACAGCTATCAAAAAGCGGTAGAATTTGAACCGGATCTGATAGATGGTTGGATTAATCTCGGGCAGCAATACGAGAAAATAAACCCTAAAATAGCAGCTAGATATTTTGATACGGCTATTGAGATAAATCCCAAAAATGCACTGGCTATTCACGCCAAAGCTGATTTTTATCGGAATCAGAATGAATTAAATAAAGCGATTGAGTTATACAAAAAAACGATTGTTCTCGATCCCCAATATGAAGAAGGGGCCTATAATGCAGGATTGCTCTACATGGAGTTGGATTCAATCCAAATGGCAAGAAAAATGTTTGACCTGTGCATTAAAGTTTCACCCATACACATACCCGCCTATTTTTATAGAGGTTATGCCGCTGAATTATTAGGTGATTTATCAAGTGCGAAAAATGACTATGAACAAGCTCTAAATATGGCACCTGATTACAAACAGGCACAGGAAGGCTTGGCCAGGCTGACAAAAAATGAATGATACCACAAATCCAGGATTTTTAACCTTTTGATGGAGTGAAGCCTTACTTAATCATAAAATATTAACATTTAGAGCAACTATTTTATACAAGCCTTGTCCTTATAGACAAACACACTTAAGTTTTGCTGAAATTGGACTACATAAATACCCATCGAGATGTAATTGAAAGTTGCAAACGTGGAGAACGAAAAGCGCAATTTGAATTATATAAGTTATATTCAAAGGCCATGTACAATACCTGCCTTCGTATGCTTCGAAATGAGGCGGATGCAGAGGATATTTTGCAAAATTCGTTCATTGATATTTTTTCAAATTTAAACGCTTTTCAATACCAGTCTTCGATAGGTGCCTGGATCAAAAGAATAGTTGTTAATAATTGTATCAATTATTTAAAGAAAAAAAGATTGAAATTTGAAGAACTAACACATAATCACGAGGGGAAATTTAATGATATTTCGGAAGATCATCCTGTAGAGATAGACTATAAAGTGCAGCATATACAAAATGCTATGTTAGAGCTGCCCGATGGATATCGAGTTGTTTGTACTCTTTATCTTGTAGAAGGTTATGACCATAAAGAAATTGGAAGCATTTTGGGCATTAGCGAGGCCACTTCAAAGTCTCAGTACTCAAGGGCAAAGAAAAAATTGAGAGAAAAATTAATAGCATTAGGATAATACTATGAAAAATAATAAACATAACAACAGCTTAGAAGATTTTGTCCAAAAGAATAGGGAAGCTTTTGACGAAGCTATCCCCAACCTTGGGATTTGGACAGAAATCGAAAAAGGACTCGATCAGAAGAATGTGCCAGCTCGACCAAAAACACGAAGGCTTTGGTATTACTCCCGCATAGCCGTTGCGGCATTACTTTTGATTTTTTCAGGAGGCATAATTGGCAATTTTATTGGTCAGACACAAAGTGTAAAAAATAGCCCAACCAGTGAATTAGCCGAAATTGAAGCTTTTTATAAAAAAAGAATATCTGAAAAATATGCTCAATTGACCAATGTAAATCACGATAAATCTATTGATGATGACCTCGCTCAAATAGATGAGGTAATGAAAGAGCTAAAAGCTGATATGCTTAATCAGGTACCTGGCGCACAGGAGAAAATAGTCAATAATTTAATAAAAAGTTACCAGCTAAAAATAAATATTTTAGAGCGTGTATTGGAATGGGGAGATGGTAATGACCAGCAACAAAATAATGAAAGAAATGTACAAGTTAGCCTTTAATATACTATTGATTGTTTCTTTTTTGGGAACATCAACGCTTCGAGCAATTGATCTATCTTCTTTTAAAAGAGAGTATTCTAAAGAAATAAAAAAAGACTTTAAATTTTTTGGAACAGAATTAGTTAGTTTAAATAATCAATTTGGTAAAATAAGTGTTGAAACGTGGTCTAAAGATAGGGTTAAGCTAGCTATCGAGATAAAAGTGAAAGCTGAAAATGAAAGTCAGGCTCAAAAAATATTTAAGAGAATTAGCATTCAATTTAACAATGCCAGTGATCTCATTGAAGCCATTACAGTAGTTCATAAAGAAGAAAAATCCTGGTGGCAATGGTCCTCCGAAAATACCAATTTTGAAATTAATTATACCGTTTTTATGCCGGCAAGTGCTAGTTTAATAGTCAAAAATAAATATGGGGATGTGTATCTTGGTGAATTGACTGGGGTGGTGGATTTAGACCTCAAGTACGGTAATTATCAGTGCGATGGCTTCACCGATGATTGTACATTTAGTTTTAAATATTCTGAAGGTAGAATTAATTATGCCAAACAAATATCAGGTGACATTAAATACGGTTCACTTACCTTAATAGACGCGGATGAGTTAATTATTGAAAGTAAATATTCTAATATTGATATTACAACTATTGGTAATATCAAAGCTGAAACAGGGTATGATAATTATATCATCAATAAAGTTGGGGAATGTATTCTTAACGGAAAATACAATAATGTGTCTATTAACAATGCAGATGTCTTATTTGTTAACTCCAAGTACTCTAAATTTGATATAGGCTCTGTCCTGAGTTACTTAAGTTTTGACGTATCCTATTCAGAAGTCAATATCAATCATACAGATCCATCCTTTAGTGATATTCGATTGCAGGGCAGGTACTCCGATTTTGACCTCACACTCGGTCGAAATACATCCTTTCAGTTAGATGCCAAATCCGAATATGCCGGAATTACTTATCCAAGAGATTTAACTATTTCACATGAAAGAGAACAATCCTCTGTTCAGGAGGTGAAAGGATGGGTTGGAAATCAAAGCGCACCAATGATAAAAGCCCGACTCAAATACGGCAGTTTGAAGCTTCGAAAATAAAAGTTGTTAGCAAGGTTTTTACTAAAAGCATCAGGGTGTAATCGCTCTGGTGCTTTTTTTATTTAGCGTTTTTAAAAAAAGGCTTAGTGTTTATTTTACGTAAAGTCTATTTTTTAACTATATTTACATCCTAAATAAATAAAACCAAGCACATGTGTCCTATTTCATTATGTATCTTTGATTTAGATGGAGTTGTTGTTGATACGGCTAAATACCATTTTATGGCATGGAGAAATCTGGCAAAAGAATTTGGCTACGATTTGTCCGAACGGCAAAATGAAAAATTAAAAGGAGTAAGCAGGGTTCAGTCCTTAGATTTAATTTTATCCTGGGCAGGGGTGAAAAAAAATCAGGATGAAAAAAAAATTCTGGCAGAGCAAAAAAATAAAAAATACCTCGAATCAATTAAAGAGATTAGCCCCAAGGATATCCTCCCCGGCGTTGATGCGTTTATGATGGAATTGAAAAAGCTAGGGGTGAAAGTCGCCTTGGGTTCAGCTAGCAAGAATGCAAAGTTAATTCTGGAATATTTAGATATTATCAACTTATTTGATGTAATCGTCGATGGAACAATGACGACAAAGGGCAAACCTGATCCTGAGGTTTTCACCAAAGGGGCGATGATGTGCGAGGTTTTACCCCGGGATACCGTTGTTTTTGAAGATGCAGCCAAAGGAATAGAAGCCGCTAAAACCGGTGGGATGTTTGCGGTCGGAGTTGGAGATCCCAATGCACTCCAACAAGCAGATTTTGTTATAAGGGGATTTGAAAAATTTTCTTACCGGATTTTAGTTGAAAATTTAGCTATATAATTTTATAAAGAGATGAAGCAGTATTTAGCCATAGAGCCCTGGAGAATTGTCGAAAAAAAATATTATCCTGATTATAATGAAATCAGCGAAAGTGTTTTTAGTATCGGAAATGGAAAAATGGGACAACGAGCCAATTTTGAGGAAGATTTTTCAGGAAATACGCTCCAGGGGAATTATTTAGCCGGGATTTATTATCCCGATAAAACACGCGTTGGCTGGTGGAAAAATGGCTATCCTGATTATTTTGCAAAAGTACTGAACGCCGTTAACTGGATTGGGTTAAATATTATTGTTGATGGGCAATTACTCGATTTAGCTACTGTGGAAATTCAATCTTTTGAAAGAATTCTGGATATGCAACAAGGGGTATTAAAACGAATTTTTACCGTATTGTTTCCCAAAGGGCAAATCATAGAAGTAAAGGCGACGCGATTTTATTCTATGGTTTACGACGAAATTGGAGCGTTAAGTTATCAGGTGAAAGCCGTCAATTTTTCCGGTAAAGTTTCAATTACCAGTTATATTGATTTTAATGTCAGAAATGAAGATGCTAATTATGATGAAAATTTTTGGACGCCTCTTTATCAGAAAATAGATCAAAATATAGCCATCGTAAGTGCTAAAACTTTAAAAACAAACTTTCAGGTAGCTTGTGGAATCTCCAATACTTTTTTTCATAATAATCGTTTTATCTCTATAGAAAGCCCCTGGACTGAAGAAAGTCAAAAAAATAGTCTAACAGCGGATTTTGACTTAAAAAAAGGCGATTCCTGTACTATTCATAAAAAATCGTGCACGGTATCTTCATTTTATTATTCGCCGGAATCCTTAAATGAAAAAATCCATGAAGGTTTGGCTACAGCCCAAAAATTAGGCTTTGAAGGATTATTGGAAAAACAACGGGAATATTGGACTGCCAGGTGGAAAGAAAGTGACATTGTTATACAAGATGACGTCTCTGCACAGCAGGCGCTGAGATTTAATATCTTTCAGCTCAATCAAACCTATACCGGAGTTGATGCAAGGCTAAATATTGGACCTAAAGGATTCACAGGTGAAAAATATGGAGGAAGTACCTACTGGGATACAGAGGCGTACTGTATTCCATATTACCTGAGTACTGCACCTCAAAACGTTTCACGAAATTTATTAATCTATCGCTATAATCAGCTTGATAAAGCAATCGAAAATGCAGTTAAGCTTGGTTTTAAACGGGGAGCGGCACTCTTTCCGATGGTGACAATGAATGGCGAAGAGTGCCATAATGAATGGGAAATCACCTTTGAAGAAATTCATAGAAACGGAGCTATAGCCTATGCTATCCATGATTATGTCAACTATACAGGCGATCGACAATATTTAATTGATTACGGTTTGGAAGTCTTAATTGCTATTTCGAGATTTTGGGCACAGCGGTTTAATTTTTCAGAAGAAAAACAACAATACGTCATGTTAGGGGTGACAGGTCCGAATGAGTATGAAAATAATGTAAATAATAATTGGTACACCTCCTATATCGCCAAGTGGTGTCTTGAATATACCGAAGAAATTATCTCTTATGTTCAAAAGCAAGATCCCCTGAAATATCAGGAAATAGTAAATAAGACGGGTTTTGACCCGAAAAATGAATTGCAGCAGTGGCATTCAATTACGACTAATATTTTCTTTCCAATAGATGATAAAAGAGGGGTGTTTCTTCAACAGGAAAATTTTTTAGACAAAGAATTAAAACCAGCTAACCAAATTCCGCTGGAGGAGAGACCTATCTCTCAAAATTGGTCATGGGATCGAATATTAAGATCTTGTTTTATCAAACAGGCTGATGTCCTTCAGGGATTATATATGTTTGAAGACCATTTTGATAAGCAAACCTTGCAACGGAATTATGACTTTTATGAGCCAATGACGGTGCATGAATCATCCCTGTCTCCTTGTATTCATGCGATATTAGCCGCAAGTATCGGTTATCAGGATAAAGCTTATGAATTATTTATGCGGACGGCACGGCTCGATTTGGATGATTATAATAATGATACTAATGAAGGCTGTCATATTACGAGTATGGCTGGTACCTGGATGGCATTTGTGAAGGGATTTGGGGGGATCAAAGTAACAGATGGTCAATTGTATGTCAATCCTTTTTTACCCAAAAAATGGAAGGCTTACTCTTTTACGATAGGCTTTCGGGCGCAGCAGTTGAACGTTCGGGTTACCCCAAATGAAGTAGCAATCGAAAAAGGGGGGAATGATCCGTTAACAATTATGTTCAAAGGGCAACAAGTGACACTTTTTGAAGGGGTAAATACATTTCATCAGCCCATCACATTAAATCAGGAATAAATATTATTTTGAAGATGAAAAATATTAAAATCTTTATTGCCTTCGTATTGGTTGTCCTTTTCTCTAAGTGTACCTCTCCCCTTCCAAAAGCAATAACGCAGGAAGCACTTATTTTTGGAAATGCCTTGCCTATTCGCTTAGAGCCGGACACCACAATCGTTCATTTGGCTGATTTTACATCCCAATTCATGGAAATTGATAGTATTATTGTCCCTGAAGCAATGAAAAAATCCCTTTCTGCTGACAAGCGTATTTTGACTTTAACTGCTTCGGCACAATTACCCGAATTAAGTCTATTGACATTAAAAAAAGGACAAGAATCGGCGTCTATCCTGATGCGAAAATCCAATAAAAAGAAATATACTTTTTCTTTTGATCCTAAAGGGAAAAAATATAAAAACGTACAATTGGTAGGAGATATTAATGCGTGGAATCCTCAAAATACACCCCTGCAATTTGAAAATGGTGTTTGGCAGACAACGCTATTCTTAAATCCCGGAAAATACGGTTATCAATTAGTCGTTGACGGGCAATGGATTTTAGACCCGAATAACCCGGATAAAATAGAAAACGGCATTGGAGGCTGGAACTCTCCTTTGTATGTCAAAAATGTGAATCGAAGTCTTCTTCCTATTATTCATAATCTTCAGTGGTCAGAGACAAATGAATTAAGTTTGGAAATAAAAAATGAAATAAAAGATTGTTTCGTTCTTTGGGGAAACCAAAGAGTCCCCATTAACAATAATAAAATACTTATTCCCGAAGGAGCAAAAAATATAAAACGAAGTACTCTGCGAATTTGGGCTTATAATCAAACAGGGGTATCTCCCCAAATATACATTCCATTGGAGTACGGAAAGCCAGTTCTCGATACAAAGCAACTAACGCGAAGTGATAAAAGAACCAATATCCTTTATTTTCCCATGGTCGATCGTTTTTTTGATGGAGACAAGCAGAATGACCGCCCTTTATTAGATAAGGAAGTGCGCCCAAGAGCCGATTTTCACGGAGGAGATATTCGCGGGATTATTGAAAAATTAGACAACGGCTATTTTACAGATTTGGGCATTACTGCAATATGGCTTTCTCCTATTGTGAAAAACCCGGAAGGCAAATACGGCTTTTATAACAAAGGAGGCGTAAGGAGTAAATTTTCCGCCTTCCATGGTTATTGGCCTGTTTCTTTTACATTGATTGACGATCGTTTTGGTACACCGGAGGAGTTGAAGGAGTTAGTGGCTAAAGCCCATAAACAGGGCATAAATATTTTTTTAGACTTTATTGCTAACCACGTTCATGAAAACCACCCCGTTTATCAAGCCAATAAGGGCAAACACTGGGCAACAGACTTATACCTGCCGGATGGAACACTGAATACCGAAAAGTGGGACGAACATCGGTTGACTACCTGGTTTGATGTGTTTTTGCCAACTTTGAATTTGCAGAGAAAAGAGATTACTGAAATGTTATCCGATAGTGCTTTATATTGGTTGAAAACCTATAATATTGATGGATTTCGCCACGACGCTACTAAGCATATTCCTGAAATATTTTGGCGAACATTAACAAAAAAAATTAAAGCATACGAAAAACAGACCGGTAAAACTATTTTTCAAATTGGGGAAACTTATGGAACACCCGATTTGATTAGCAGTTATATCGGTAGTGGCATGTTGGAAGGTCAGTTTGATTTTAATGTGTTTGATGTATTATTATCTACTATTTGTCTGGATGATAAAACATGGAATGGTTTTCAGCAACGACTGCAGCAAAGTTTTGACTATTACGGCGTCCATAATTTAATGGGATATATTTCAGGAAATCAGGACAAACCCCGATTGATGGCAATGGCTACCGGTGATGTTAAATTTGACGAGGATAGTAAATTGGCCGGTTGGACGAGAGATATTCACAAGAAGACAAAAATTGGTTATGATAGAGCTGCATTGATGCACGCCGTTATTATGACCATCCCCGGGATTCCCGTTATTTACTATGGGGATGAAATCGGGCTGACAGGTGGTAATGATCCGGATAATCGGCGGATGATGAAATTTAATAACCTCAATGAACAGGAAGCGTTCTTAAAGAAAAAAGTGAGTAAGCTGACACATTTGAGAAGAAATAATATGGCTTTATTATACGGGGATTTTAATTTTTTGCAGGCAGATGGAGGCATTCTTGTTTATAGTAGAGCATATTTTAATGATAAAATTATGGTGGTGATTAATAAATCTAAGGTGTCGAAACTGGTGAAAATTCCATTAAAGAATTTGGCACTTGATGGCTGGAAATCCAATTTTAATTCAAAAATAGATATTCAGGACACAATAATGACTTTGGACTTACCTCCGGTTAGTTTTGAAATATTGACGCATAATTGAAAATTTTAAATGATGAAATATATTAAATACAGGCTATTTATATTTATTGGCATACTATTCTTTTCGTGCTCAGCAAAAAAAGAACTTACTTCACACAAACCCAATTGGAAGGACGGTCTTTCAGTTGCGCAATGGTCAAAAAATGCGAATATCTACGAGGTTAATGTCCGCCAATATAGCCCGGAGGGAACTTTTAATGCCTTTGTAAAACACCTGCCCCGATTAAAAGAGTTGGGCGTTGATATAATTTGGATCATGCCTATTCATCCAATTGGTGTAAAAAAGCGCAAAGGAGAATTGGGAAGCCCATATTCTTCAAAAAATTATAAAGCGGTCAATCCCGATCTTGGTACGCTCCAGGATTTTAAAAATTTAGTCAAAAAAGCCCATGATTTGGGTATGTTTGTCCTATTGGACTGGGTCGCTAATCATTCGGCTTTTGATAATGTTTGGGCTTTGGAGCATCCCGATTGGTACACACACGATTCCCTAGGTCAAATCACTCATCCTCAAGGTACCGACTGGACGGATGTAGCTGATTTGAATTACGATAATCCCAATATGCGTGCAGCAATGATTGATGCAATGAAGTATTGGGTGAAAGAGACAAATATTGATGGCTATCGCTGTGATGTAGCCGGCTTTGTGCCGAATGATTTTTGGAAAACGGCTATTGATGAGATCAAGACCATTAAGGATGTGTTTATGTTGGCAGAGTGGGATGATCCCAAAATGCATACAGAAGCAGGTTTTGATATGAGTTATGGATGGGGCTTTCATCACATGACCAATCAAATCGCCAAAGGGGAAGAAATGCCGGAAAGAATCGATGCCTTTATGCAGGAAGAAAAACGGTATCCTGCCTCCGCCATTCGCATGAATTTTACGACAAATCACGATGAAAATTCATGGAATGGAACCGTTAAAGAGCGTTATGGAGATGCCGCAGATGTCTTTGCTGTATTAGCATTTACCTTAGAGGGAATGCCTTTATTATACAGTGGCCAGGAAGCAAATTTAAATAAAAGACTGTCTTTTTTTGGAAAAGATACCATTGATTGGTCGGATTTATCCAAACAAAAATTCTTTAAAAAATTATTAGAGCTGAAGCATGAAAATCCCGCACTTTGGAATGGTGAAAATGGAGGTGCTTATCGCAAAATTGAAACCGATGATCCGCTCGTTTTTGCTTATGCAAGAACAAAGGGAGAGAAAGAAGTGGTAGTTATCCTTAATTTTTCGGATACTTCTAAAAATATAACGCTTACTAAGCCCGTCATGCAGGAAGCCGTATTTCAATATTTGTTTACAGCCGGCAGTAAAAAGATGTCATCTCTAGGAGAAAATAAATTTGAATTGCCAAAGTATGGGTACGTCGTTTTGAGTAAATAAGCCTTATTTTCTATTTATAAATCTATAAAATTGTTCTAATATGAGTCATTCGACTACAAAGAAAAAAAATTTAAGCTTTTGGCAAATATGGAATATGAGTTTTGGGTTTCTGGGAATTCAATTTGGGTTTGCGCTCCAGGGTGGTTTCATGTCAAGAATTTTTCAAACCTTAGGCGCTGCTCAAGATGAAATTCCTATTCTTTGGATTGCGGCACCCCTGACTGGTTTATTGGTTCAGCCAATTATTGGCTATATGAGCGACCGGACCTGGAGCGCAAAATGGGGACGAAGAAAACCATTCTTTTTGATTGGTGCCGTTTTGAGCTCTATTGCGTTATTTTTTATGCCCTACTCTTCCGCATTATGGATGGCTGCCGGATTTTTATGGATCTTGGATGCATCCATTAATATTAGTATGGAGCCATTTAGGGCATTAGTCGCAGATAAATTAAACGATGCTCAACGATCTTATGGTTTTGTTGTACAGACGTTAATAATCGGGGTTGGGACATGGATTGCCAGTAATTTGCCTTGGTTTATTACCAAAATGGGTGTAACCAATACTGCCGCTCCGGGCATGATTCCCAGTTCTGTGAAAATAGCATTTGCCATTGGCGCATTTGTTTTTTTAGCTAGTGTGTTATTTACCATATTTACTACAGAAGAATATCCACCGGAGGATGAAGAGGCATTCGCTAAAGAAAAAGAAGCCTCCAAAGGAAAATTCTTTTCCGAAATATTTAATAATATTGTTAATATGCCGATAACCATGAGAAAACTTGGCGTGATTCAGTTTTTTAGCTGGTTTGCTTTTTTTACGATGTGGAGTATGGCTACACCTGCTTTGACGGAAGTTGTTTTTAATGCCCCCATTCCCGTGGAGT
>CAZNCI010000009.1:0-3657 GCA_964571475.1 uncultured Saprospiraceae bacterium
AATTAGCCATACCTTTACAGTCTCCATACTTGGCACCCAATACTTTTTGACAGCTTTCCGGTCTAAAACCCATGATGCCTGCTTCAAAAGCCAGATACTTAATGTTATTTTGTACCCAGTAATAAATGGATTTGATCTTATCTGTGTCAGAGCTTTGTCCAGCGATTAACTGTTTGACAAGTGATTCAAGTGTGCTTGTATCGTTACCTATTTCATCCACCAGATTGGCATACCAATGATACAAATCACTTACATCCTCGATTAATTTGACCTGTTGTTTTTTTACGGTCATGGATTTGGGCAATACCAATAGGTGCATATCGTATATACTCCTTTGTGGGCTGTTCTTGAAATCGCTGATTTCCTGAAGGTGGTCAGTGGTATAAATCGTCCTACTTGCTTTATGGTTTTTTTCAGGCGCGACCTCCTTATTGATTTTTTTTCCTTCAAAATTGAAGGGGTGGATGTCTGCCTCCAGCCATTGGGGAATCACAATTGAAATGGAACTATGTTCAACAGGGTAGGGAGCACTAAAAAACAGGGGATCTATAAATTTAAAATCTTCGTATTCTTTTTGGTAAAAAAAAGTAATTGTTTCGCCTTTCTTTTTGAATTTGTAATCAAAAAAAGCAATTTTTATATCTGAGTGAAAAATACCATTAGACTCATAATTGGTGATAATGGGTTTTATCATTTTCTTCGGGTGCTTGCCACTTTTGTAAAAAATTTTGTTGACGGTAGAAGTATTATCAAAAAAAATGCTTCTGGTGTAACTTATAGGGTTTTCAGATTGGGAGGTGACCGTTTCCTCCACGATTAACCTTGCTTTCAATGCTCCTTTTATTAAATAAAACTCAAGCGTTTGTTTTCTTTCCTCAATGATTAGTTTGTTATCGCTTGCAGCAATGGCTGACTTGAATCCCATAGCCAGACTCAGCGTAAGACAAAGAAATAATCGTAACCGTGAAAGGATACATAAACGGCGTGGGGCAGTTTTCATATTGTTGTTATTTATAGTGAAAAGCTGACTAATTAATGAATACTTTGAAACCTGCTTTTAGCAGGGAAGGCTCTTCTATAACGAAATGATTGCTAATCATAGGGTCGATTTTAGTCCTAAATATACCTAATTCCCAAAAAAAATCAATTAAAAAAGTACGTCTGGGTGCCCAAAATAAAGCGGAGAGTCCTAAGTACGAATACTTATAGATCTTCTTTGGTTTTGTAGAATTGTCAACTGATTCTTTTGGACGTATTCCAATTAATTTTGTATTTATACCATAATAAATGGAAATTCCTTTATCTTTTTCTGACTGATAAGTAGAGCCCGCCCATAAATGCAACCCTACTTCAACACCTAAATCTCCTCCCAGATATAGGTTTGCATGATTATCCAGATAGGAATGCGAAAAAGTACCTGGCAAAAGATTTATAGAAGGTTTTGCCGCTATTGAAAAGGAGATGTTTTCTGTAAGTTCGAATAGGTTGAATCTAAATTTATAGTCTCCTGTTACTCCGAGATAATCAAGTTGGGTATATTCTTTAAATCCATAGCTGTCTATGAAAGGGAATGCAGGCAATAAAGCGTATTCTAAACTTAAACCAAAGCTTTGAAAAACTCTGTCTTTGATTGATTGCGCTCCCAACGAAATAGAAAAAAGGCAAAGGAAGAATATTATTTGTTTTCGCATTTTGTTCAATTGTTTTGATTTGTCGTGGCAAGGTATTAAAAATATTAAAAATGGCGAAATAAATTTTTAAAAAATTCCTAAATCGTGGTCTTCTCTCCTCATTTTTGGCTTTTCCATCACTTCTTTTGAGAAAAAAATAAGGCTAATCCGTAAAATAGCTAATTTTGCCGTAAATTGTGGCTTTCTACTTAACGTTTATGTGAATTATTTTATAATAAAAAAGACTTTTTATGCCAATTAGAATGGAAAAAGACCCTCAAAAGCCAGATCGCAATGAGGGCAGAAGACGGCGAAATCCTAACCAGCAGGGAAGCGGTGGTGGCTTTTCCCCAGGCAGGATACTGCCAATGATTTTGATGCTGGTATTCAAAAAACCAAAATTATTGGTTCCTGTCCTTATTATTGGAGGGCTTTGGTATTTCTTCTTTGGCGGTAGCAATATGTTGGCAGGTCCAGCGGCAGAAGATGAGAATTTCTCCTTCTCCTTAGGTGCCAATTTAGACCAACAACGCTACGACAAAGCGGAAGTGTTTGAGCCTCTCGCTGCCGGCAAATGGAATAATACACCCAGGAGTGTTTCCTTATTGAAGTACGCTCCAACTCGTGGTCAGCAAGGCAGGCAAGGCTCTTGTGTCGGCTGGGCAAGCGCTTATGGTGCCCGGACGATTCTTCAGGCTAGGGCTACCGGGCAAAACCCCGATGCCATTCGCTTTAGTCCCGCTTACCTTTACAATCAGATAGCCTTGTCCGGCTGTCAGGGCGCTTATATGCTGGATGCCATGAAGACCATGAAGTCCAATGGCGGTGTGCCTTTTGATCAATTCAGGTATGATGACCGAGATTGTTCCAATGAGCCAGGCAGTGCCTTAATCAATATGGGACGACAATTCCAAATCAAAGGTTATAATCGCCTGACCGTCGGTGGCAATACCTATACGCCGGATATTGATGGTATCCGTCAAAATTTAGCACAAGGTGCTCCCGTCGTTATTGGTATGCAGGTCGGTGGTACTTTTATGAGTCGAATGATGGGAAAAAAGGTGTGGCATCCGACTTCTTCTGACCGTACTATGCGTGGTTTTAGCGGTCATGCGATGTGTGTGATTGGTTATGATGATGACCTCGAAGGCGGTGCTTTCCAAATCATGAATAGTTGGGGCGAGCGATGGGGACAAAAGGGCATCGGCTGGGTAAAATACGGTGATTTTCAGGATTATGTCAAGGAAGCCTACGGTTTGTACCCCATGGGTAGTGCCGATCAGATCAATCAGGATAAATTAGCCGTTGAGTTTGGTTTGTTGGATTTGAAATCGGAGCAAACCATTCCCTTAGAGCAGGCGGGGGATATTCTTTTTAGATCTACCCGCCCCATCAACAAAGGCGATAAATTTAAGGTGTTGGTCGCCAATACCATTGAGTGTTACGTCTATGTCTTTGGTCAGGAAACGGATGGGTCCAGTTATGTGCTTTTTCCTTATACTGAAAAGCACTCCGCCTACTGTGGCATCACCGGTACGCGATTATTCCCAAGGGATTATTCCATGAAAGCCGATGAACTGGGGACGACCGATTATATGGCCATTGTCGTCAGCAAAAAAGCATTGGACTTTAATGCGTTAAATGCCAATATCAACAACAGTCGCCAAAGAAGTTATGCCGATAAATTGAAGGAGGCCGTTGGAAGTCAGCGCATGACCAACGCCCAGTTTCAAGCCGGAAATACAGTCGCTTTTGCAGCAGAATCCAAAACTCAAAATGTAGTAGCGACGGTCATTGCTCTATCCAAGCAGTAATACCATCATTCATCACCCAATGGGAAAATTGGGTGATGAATTTTACTCAAAAATCACCAAAGTTCAGCTCAAGCCGAAGCGCCCTGGCTAAACCCTCCTTTTCTTCGTTGCAACTCCAGTCCTGCCTTTATGAGACACCTGTTTTTTGGGTATTTAGCATGACAAAAAGAAAA